>DATBAA010000292.1:0-5338 GCA_036271755.1 Myxococcales bacterium
TTACCACCGCCCGCCGCACTGGAGAAAGTCAGACGAAGAGCTTTATTCAACGGTCGAAAGAAGTGGAGTCGGGGCGGTTGCGGCCGTGGGGGTCATCCGCGCAGACGTGCGTCTTGTGGATGTGCGAGCCGAGCGGCGTGAAGGGCGCGCAGGGCTCGAAGCCGAGCACCGCCACGCGCATCTTCACGGCCAGCGCGTCGGCCTTCTTGAACGAGACCTCGGCCTGCTCCTGGTTGGCGCCGCCGACGCCGCAGAGGAATTGCCAGATGGCCATGTTGTTGTGGTACACGCCGCCGCCGCCCGCGGTGTAGCTGCCGGCGGCGCTGAATCCGCTGCCGCTGCTCACGCCGACGGCCTTGCCGCCCATGGACTGCGCGTCTGGTTTCAACGTCAGGGGCAGGGGGGGCAGCGCGACGCCCCGGAAGGCATCTCGCTGCAGCATGGCCTCGCAGCCGACAGCCTGGCCGGCCTTGGCGACGCGCTCGTAGAAGATGCTCAGCTCCTCCGTCTGGATGTTCTCGACCTCGACCACGCCGATGAATCGATAAGGTGGCGATTTCTCCTTGACCATTTCGTCCGCGTCGACGAAGACCCGCGGCGGTTCGGCCCGAGAAGTGGGCTCATACCCTTGGTCCAGTTTCGTGAACCGCTGTTTCGCGAAGAAGTCCTTCTTGCCTGTTGCTATGCAGCCGGCGAGCAGGAAGCAAGCGATGAGAAGTCGTTTCATTTTGGTCCCCTCCATTGGAGAGCAAAACTACCATCGCCCGCCGGGATTGTAAAAGTCAGACGAAGAGCTTTTATTCAAAAACGAGCTATTCAATCGCCATGGCCGGGACCGCTCGCGCTCTTCAGCGTTCGCTCGAAGCGCCGTCGGGGCGGCTGCGGCCGTTGGGGTCGTCCCAGCAGAGGCGCACCTTGCGCACGTGCGAGCCGAGCGGCGTGTAGGCCGCGCAGGGTTCGAAGCCGAGCTCGTCCGCGCGCATCTCCACTGCCAGCGCGACGGCCTTCTTCATCGTGACCTTGGCCTGCTCATCGGTGGCGCCGCCGACACCGCAGAGAAATTGCCAGATGGCCATGTCGTTGCGGTACAGCGTGTCGCCGCCTCCGGTGATGAAGCTCCCGCCGCCGCCGGGCTCGCGCACGCTGGCCCTGTCGCCGCCGACGCGCTGCAAGGATTGGGTCACCGCGCTGAGGACGCGCACGCCACCCTGAAAGGCATCTCGCTGCAGCATGGCCTCGCAGCCGACGCCGGCACCGGCCTTGACGACGCGCTCGTAGAAGACGCTCAGCTTCTCCGTCTGCAGGCCCTCCACCTCGACCACGCCGACGAATCGATAAGGTGGGGCTTGCTTCCTGGCCATTTCGACCTCGTCGACGAAGACCCGCGGCGGATCGACTCGCGCGTTGGCCCGGAACTCCTGGTCGAGTTTCACGAAGCGCTCTTGCCGCACTTGCGTTGCGCAGCCGCCCAGCAAGAGGCACGCGGCGACAAGTCGTTTCATCTTGATTCCCCCAAAGGCGGGCGAAGCTACCACCGCCCGCCAGACTGGAGAAAGTCAGACGAAGACTTTTATTCAAAAGCCGCGCGGCTAATCGTGGTGTGCGTCGCGCCACTTCCAATAGCGGGCCTGCTCGCGCTTGCTGGCCTTGCCCCATTCGTGCGCTTTGATGTGCTTCTCCTTCTGGTAGCGCTGCCAGGCGTCGTTCTCGTGCTCCTCGTTCCACTCGTGGCGCGGCGGCTCCGCGCGGGCCATCGCAGGGGCGAGCAAGCAGACGCTGAGCAACATGGTTCGGATAAAGCGAGACATTCGTCCTCCCTCGTTCGGTACTTCGTGTTTGTCGAAGCTTGGGCGACCTTAGTTGGTCGGCAACGCGCTTAGTGCCGGTTTCTTGTCTCGTAATGTTGCGATTGTTGCAATAAGTCCGACCAAAGCCGCGAGTGCGAGCCATGCGCCGGGCATCGCGCGGTTGTGAGTCGTCTGGATGAGCCAGGTGGCGATGAGCGGAGTAAAGCCGCCGAAGAGGGCGGTGGCGAGGCTGTACGCGAGCGAGAAGCCGGTGGTGCGCACTTCGGCGGGCATGATCTCGGTGAGAAAGGGAATCATCGCGCCGTTCCAGCAGCCGTAGGTAAACGAGAGCCACAGCTCGACGAAGAGGAACCTGCCGAACGTAGGAGCGCTCACCAGCCAGGCCATCGCGGGATAGGCGGTCGCCAGGGCAAGCAACGAGCAGACGATGAGGATGGGCGTGCGGCCGATGCGGTCGGAGAGCGCTCCCGACAGCGGCAGCCAGATGAGATTGGTCAAACCAACGCAGAGCGTGACCAGGTAACTATCGCTCTGTGCCATATGCAGCACTTGCTGGCCGAAGGTCGGGGTATACGCGGTAATCGTATAGAAGGAGACCGTAGTCATCGCCACCAGCATCACGCCGGTGAGCACGATGCGCCAATTGGCCATGGTCGACCGCAAGATCTCGATTGGTTTCGGGTGGTGCTTGCGCGTGAGAAAATCTTCCGTCTCGGTCAAGGAGCGGCGAAGGAAGAACACCAACGGAATGATGGCGCAGCCGATGAGCAGCGGAATGCGCCAGCCCCACGCAGTCATCTCGGCGGGTGAGACAAAGCGATTGAGAACGCCGCCCAGCGTGGCCGCGAAGATGACCGCCACTTGCTGGCTGCCCGACTGCCAGCAGGTATAGAAACCCTTGTGGCCCGGGGTCGCGATCTCGGAGAGATAGACCGAGACACCGCCCAATTCGACGCCCGCCGAGAAGCCTTGGAGCAATCTGCCGAGCAGCACCAGGACAGGCGCGACGATACCCAGGACGGCGTAGCCCGGAACGACGGCGATGGAGATGGTGCCCAGCGCCATCAACGTCAGGGTGAGGATGAGGCCCTTCCGCCGTCCGTGGTGATCGATATACGAGCCCAAAATGATGGCGCCGAGCGGACGCATGAGAAAGCCGGCGCCGAAGGTGGCGAGCGAGGCCATCAGCGAGGCGAAGGCGTTCTTGCTGGGGAAGAATGCGTTGCCGATGGCGGCGGCGTAGTAGCCGTAGACCATGAAGTCGTACATCTCGAGGAAGTTGCCGCTGGCCACGCGGACCACCGCGCCGAGCTTGCTCTTGGGCTCCATCGGGGTCTTTCTACACCTTCCGTGAAGCATCGCTTCATCGACCCGCTGCTCTTGCCCGGAACCCGGCTCGGGCCCGTTGATCTGTTGACGCGTGCGGTGCCGCTGGAGGGCACGCCGGGGCAGGAGTATGTCGAGCGACGGGGCGTGCCTTGCGCCGTCGCGACCGCGGCCGGCGTGAAGTTCTCCGCGGATCACGCCGGGCGGCCCGCCGTGCTGGCTGGCCTGCGCGATCTGCAGGGCGATCTGACCGCGGTGCACGGCCGCTACCTGCACAACCTGCGCGGGCAGAACAAGATGCTCACCGTCGGGCGGCCGGGCGGGGTCATCTCCATAGGCGCGCGCGCCGGTCCGCTGATTCTCGTCGAAGGCCTCTTCGATGCCTTGTCCCTGGCGGTGTGCGGGCAACCGGCGGTGGCGACCATAGGCCGCGAGGTTCCCTGGCTCGTACAGACGGACCGTCAGATCTTGATCGCCTTCGACGCCACGCGGCCCGGCAACGAAGACGCCGCGAGGCTTCTGGCGCTGCTGCCCGGCTCGCGCAGGTTGCTGCCGCCGCCGCGCTGCAAGGATTGGAGCACTGCCTTGGCCAAGCGCGGCGCCCTGGGCGTTTCGCGCTGGCTGCGTGATAATCTTGGCTGGTGAGCGAAATCTACGTCAGCACCGACATCGAAGCAGACGGCCCGATTCCTGGCCCCAATTCGATGCTCAGCTTCGGCTCCGCTGCCTTCCTGGCCGACAAGACGCGCGTCGGAACGTTCTCGGCCAACCTGACGTTGCTGCCCGGCGCTGCTGGAAATCCCGAGACGATGGCCTTCTGGAAGCAGCATCCTGAAGCCTGGGAGGCCGCACGAAAGGACCCGTGCGACCCGGCCGAGGCGATGCCCGCCTATGTCCGCTGGCTCGACGAATTGCCGGGAAAGCCAGTCTTCGTCGGCTATCCGGCGGCCTATGATTTCCTCTTCGTCTATTGGTATTTGATCCGCTTCGCCGGCCGCAGCCCGTTCAGTCACTCGGCGCTGGATTTGAAGACCATGGCGATGGTGATGCTGCGCAAGGAGTATCGCGCCACCAGCAAGAAGAGCATGCCGCGCCGCTGGTTCGAGGACGTTCCGCACACGCACGTGGCGCTGGACGATGCCATCGAACAAGGGCTGCTCTTCTGCAACATGCTGGCGGAGAGCCGCAAATGAAGGCTCCGCAGTCAGTCTGCTTCCGCGTCACCCGGGCCTGCAACGCGCGCTGCGGCTTCTGCCTCGCGCCTTGGGACGGCGAGCATCCGGACGAAGCCACGCTCGCGCGGCGGATCGATTGGTTGCTTGCGCAGGGCGTGAAGGCGTTGGACTTCTGCGGCGGCGAGCCGACCATTCATCCCGCGTTGCCGCGCTTGATTGAACGCGCGGCGAGCGCGAAGACGCGCGTGACCACCAACGGAATCTCGATGCCGCCGCGGCTCGTCGAGGCTTTGCAACGCTGCGGAACGCAAGTGAAGGTCAGCCTGCACGGCGCGCGGGAAAGGCACGATCTAATGGTGGGCGTGGCAGCCTTCGACTGCTCAGCTTCGGTAGCCGGCAGCTTGCAACGTGAAGAGGTGGGCGTATTTGCCAGCCTGCGCCACCAGCTCTTCGTGCGTTCCCAGCTCTGAGATTTTGCCGTTCTGCAGCACCGCGATGCGGTCCGCGCGCCGCACCGTCGAGAACCGGTGCGAGATGAGGATGGCCGTCCGCGACGAGGCCAGCTGCTGCAGCCGCAAGAAGAGCTCATGCTCGGCCTCGGCATCGAGCGCGGCCGTGGGCTCGTCGAGAATCAAGACCTCCGAATCGCGCATGAAGGCGCGCGCGATGGCCAGCTTCTGCCACTGCCCGCCAGACAGCTCCTGGCCCTCTTCGAACCAGCCGCCCAGCATGGTGTCCAGCTTCTGCGGCAGCTGATCGATGACCCCGCGCGCGCCGCCGTCGTCGACGGCCTTCTCGATGCGCGGACGATCTTCCAGCGAAGGCACCCAGCCGACGCCGATGTTCTCCGCAGCCGTCCACTGGTAGCGCACGAAGTCCTGGAAGAGCACGCCGATGCGGTCGCGCAGGTCGCGCGGGTCCATGTCGCGCAGGTCGACGCCGCCATAGAGAATGGCGCCTTCGGTTGGATCGTAGAGACGCATCAGCAGCTTGATCAGCGTCGACTTGCCGGCGCCGTTCTCACCGACG
>DATBAA010000293.1:0-8363 GCA_036271755.1 Myxococcales bacterium
CGCGAAACACGGCCAGCTTCGTGTTCAGCGCGAGCGCGGTGGCGGCGATGGCGATGGAGGCGAGCACCACCACCGTCGAGTGCCCGAGCGAGAAGAAGAAGCCCACCGCCACGGGACGCTTGCCCTCCTGCATCAGCTTGCGGGTGACGTTGTCGATGGCCGCGATGTGGTCCGCGTCGATGGCGTGGCGCAGCCCCAGGCCGTAGGCGAGCAGGGCAGTGCCGAGCAGGAGCGGATAGTGGCGGAACGAGATCAGCGCCCACACCCAGGCTCCGATGTTTGCCACGGCAAGCATCAGGTAGAGCGACGCGACGCGCCCGCGGAAGTCGCCGCCGAACATTCTACGCCTTGAAGGAGAAGCGCTGGTCCAGCTCCGTCAGGCAGCCGTCGAGGACCCGCAGGCCGGTCTCCACCTCTTGATCGCTGATCACCAGCGGCGGGGCGAAGCGGATGGTCGACGCGCCGCACGAGAGCAGCAGCAGCCCCTTGCGGAAGGCCAGCTGCTCGAGGGCGGCCACGTATTCGCCGGCCGGCGCGCCGGTCGTAGGCTCGAGGAACTCTGCCCCGATCATCAGGCCCACGCCGCGAACCTCGCCGATGACCGGATGGCTCTTCTGCAAAGTGCGCAGGCCCGCGCGCATGACCTCGCCGGTCGCGCGGATCTGCGGCAGCAGCGGGTCGATGATGTCGAGCGTGGCCAGCGCGGCGGCGCAGCAGACCGGATTGCCGCCGTAGGTAGAGCCGTGCGACCCGCGCTTCCAGGTCATGTGGCTCTCGCGGGCGACGATGGCGCCGAGCGGCATTCCCGAGGCGATTCCCTTCGCCAGGCAGATCACGTCGGGCATGACGTCGAAGTGCTCCGCCGCGAACATCCGCCCGGTGCGGCCGATACCGCACTGCACCTCGTCGAACACGAGGCAGATGCCGTGCTCGTCGCAGAGCCGGCGCAGATCGCGCAGCGCCTGGACGGGCGGCACCACGTAGCCGCCTTCGCCCAAAATGGGCTCGATGAAGATGGCCGCGATCTCCTTCGGGTCGACGTGGCTCTTGAACCAGTCCTTCTCCAGCGTGCCCACCGGATCGGGATCCTTCTCCGTCGGGTAGGGAATGTGCAGGACGCCCGGCGCCAGCGGGCCGAAGAAGGCGCGCTGCCCCACCTTCGAGGAGTTGAGCGAGATGGCGCCGGTGGTGCGGCCGTGAAAGGCGCCTTTGAAGGCGATGATGTTGTGGCGCCGGGTGTGCGTGCGCACGAGCTTGATGGCGCCCTCCACCGCCTCTGTCCCTGAGTTGCTCAGGAAGACGCGCTTGGGACCCATTCCCGGCAAATAGCCGGCGAGCCGCTCGCAGAGCGCGGAGAACGACTCGTAATAGAAGTCAGTCCCGCAGATATGGAGAAACTTATCGGCCGCGTCCTTGATGGCCTTGACCACGTGCGGATGCGCGTGGCCCGTGGATGCGACCGCGATGCCCGCCATGAAGTCGAGGAAGCGGTTGCCGTCGACGTCGTAGATCCAGGGGCCTTCGCCGCGCTCGACGACCAGCGGATACTCCTTGATGTAGCTGGGTGAGGTGTGGCGCTGGTCGCGCTCGATGATCGCCTTGGCCTTCGGGCCCGGCGGAGCGATCTTGATCTCTGGCGTCATGCTCATCCCATCCTCGTCTGTGATTGCTCTCGCGCGAACTGCGCCACGTAGAAGGGCCCGCAGCCGCCCTTGCCGGTCGAGCCCGAGCCCTTCCAGCCGCAGAACGACTGCACGCCCGGCCACGCGCCGGTGGTCGCGCCCGTCTCGCGGTTGGCGTAGAGCACGCCTGCTTCTGCTTTGTCCATGAAGGCTTCGATCTCGCTCTGCGACCCGCTGAAGATACCGGCGGTGAGCCCGTAGTCGACCTCATTCAAGAGAGTCAGCGCCTCTTCGAACGTATCGAACGGCTGCACGGTCACGAAGGGCAGGAAGAGCTCGTCGCGCGTCAGCCGGTGCCCGCGCGGAACGGAGACGACGGTGGGCGCGACGAAGTAGCCGTGCGCCTTGTCTCCTTCTGTCAAGCGCGCGCCGCCGCAGTGGACGGTGCCGTCCTTGCGGGCCTCGGCGGCGGCCTTCTCGAAGCGCGCCACGGCGCTTTCATTGATGACCGGGCCCATGTAGACCTCGCGCTTGACGGGGTCGCCGACGGCGAGCTCCTTCGCCTGCGCGACCAGCTCTTTCACGAGCTCGTCCTGGCGCGAGCGCGCGACCAAAATGCGCGAGAGCGCGCTGCACTTCTGGCCCGACAGTCCGAAGGACGAGCGCAGGCAGCCTTGCACCGCCTTGGGAAGGTCGGCGCTCTCGGTGACGATGGTGCCGTTCTTGCCGCCCATCTCCAAGAGGCAGGGCCGGATGCGGCCGGTGGACATGAGCCCGTGCAGCTCCAGGCCCACGCCGGTGCTGCCGGTGAAGGCCACGCCGTCGATGCCCGGCTGCCGCACCAGCGCCGCGGCGATCGATTCGCCTTCGCCGTGGAGCAGCTGGAACAAGCCTGCCGGAAGCCCCGCGTCGCGGAAGGCCTCGTAGAGCAGCTGGCCGCACCAGGGCGCGTCTTCGCTGGGCTTGAGGATGACCGCGTTGCCCGCGAGCAGGGCCGCGCCCGACATGCCGGTGGCGAGCGCCAGCGGGAAGTTGAAGGGCGAGATGACCGCGAAGACGCCGTAGGGCCGCAGGACGTCGCGCGTGTCCTCTTTCGGAGACAGCTTGCCGAGCGGCCGCGTGAAGCCGTTCGACTCCTCGACCTGGCCCGAGTAGTAGCGCAGCAGATCGGCGGACTCTTCCACGTCGCCCAGGCTCTCCAGGCGGTTCTTGCCCACCTCGAGAGACATGATCGCCGCGAGGCGCATGCGCCGCTCGGAGATCAGCTCGGCCGCTTTGCGAATGCGCGCGACGCGCTCTTGCCAGCCCAGCGCAACCCACTCGCGCTGCGCTTTCTGCGCGGCCTGCACTGCGCGGGGAAGATCGCCCACCTTCGTCCGGTGGAACTTCGCCAGCAGGCGCCGCTTGTCGGCCGGCGTGCGCGACTCGAGGAAGTCGTCGCTCTGCACGGGCTCGCCCGCGATCCACGAGGGAAACGCTTCGCCCAGCTTCAGCTGCGCCAGCGCCGCCTCGAACTCCTGGTGGATGGCGGCCAGGTCGCCGGCGAGGACCGAATAAGTGATGCGAAAGGTCATGGAACGAAGTCCTCCATTGCCTGGAAGAGCGAGTCGCAGAGCGCGTCGGCCTCCGCCTCGGTGATGACCAGCGGCGGGCCGAGCATGAAGAGATCGCCGTTGATGCTATCGGCCTGACCGACGTTGGGCCAGACGATGATGCCGCGCTCGAAGAGGTGCGCCACCAGCCGCTCGATCACCTTGCGCGACCGCTCGAACGGCGCCCGCGAAGTCTTGTCCGCCACCAGCTCGACGCCCGCCAAGAGGCCCATGCCCTGCACGCAGCCGACGTAGCGCAGCGGCAGCAGCTTCTCGCGCAGCCGCTGCTGGAAGCGCGCGCCGACCCGCGCCGCGTTCTCGACCAGCTTCAAGCGATCGAGCTCGTCCAACACGGCGACGCCGGCCGCCGTCAGGAAGGGCGCTTGCAGATACGTCTGCGCGTGCTGGAAGTAGCCCGAGCCGGCCTTCATCTCGTTCAGGTGTTCCTCGCGCACCAGCACCGCCGAGAGCGCGGTGCAGCCGCCGCCCAGACCCTTGCCCATGACGACGATGTCCGGACGGAGCCCGACCGATTTGCTGGCGAAGAAGGTGCCGCAACGGCCGGTGCCGCAGAGCACCTCGTCGGCGATCAAGAGGACGCCGTGGCGATCGCAGATCTGGCGGATGCGCTCGAAGTACCCCTTGGGCGGCACCGCGGCGCCCGCGGAAGAGCCGATGATCGGCTCGGCGATGAACGCCGCGATGCTGTCCGCACCTTCGCGCTCGAGGGTCCGCTCCAGCTCGTCGCCGTAGTGAGCCGCGCCTTGCTCGTCGTAGTCGGCGAGCCCCGAGCGATAAGGATAGGGCGCGCTCACGGTGACGATCGGCGAGAGCATGGGGCCGTAGAGCTTCTTGTAGTGCGGCCGGCCCGAAGCAGAGAGCGCGTAGAGCGTGTTGCCGTGATAGCCCGGCGTGCGCGCGATGAAGCGGCTGCGCTTCTCCTGCCCGCGCTCCACCCAGAGCTGCCGCGCGAACTTCAAAGCCGCTTCCACCGCTTCCGAGCCCGAAGAGAGAAACGCGGAGCGCGTCAGACCCGCTTCGGGCAGCTCGCGAGCCGCCAGCGCCGCCAGCCGCGCGGCCAGCGTTTCGGTGACCTGCGAAGTGAACTGCGTTCCGTTGACGTAGCCCACCTTGGTGAGCTGCGCGTGGATGGCGTCCGCCACCTTGCGCGAGCCGTGGCCGACGCTGACCACGAGCGCGCCGGAAGAGGCGTCCACATACCTTTTGCCGCTGGTGTCGAAGAGGTAGATGCCCTCGCCCCGATCGATGATCGGCAGCTCCTTCGACAGGTTGCGCAGCAGGACGTTGCCCTGCGGATAGCGGACGCCTGGGCTCATGCGAACTCCGAGTAGCACATATGCGTGCGCATCGCCCCGTGCAAGCGCAGCAGGCGGTGCATAGGTTGCCGCTGGGATGCGCGCAGACGTCGTCGTGATTGGTGGAGGCGCCGCGGGAACGCTGCTGACCGCACAACTCCTGCGCTCGGCATGGCATCCCTTCGTCATCCTGCTCCTCGAGCGAACGGGGCGTATCGGCGAAGGGCTCGCTTATTCCACGCACGAGCCGATGCATCTGCTCAACGTCCCCGCCGGAAAAATGAGCGCGTTTCCGGACGAACCCGGGCACTTCTTGAGCTGGCTCCAAGTCCGCGAGCCGGGCGCGCAAGCCTGCACGTTCGCGCCGCGCCTGCAGTACGCGAGGTATCTCCGCGAGACGCTCTCCGAGGCAGAGGCCCGCTCGCCCGCGACGCTCGTCCGGATGGCGGGCAACGTCGTCGACCTTCGCGGCCAGCCCGGCGGCGTTTGCCTGACGCTCGACGACGGCCTCGAGGTCGATGCGGGCGCGGCGGTGCTCGCCATCGGAAATGCGCCCTCCACCCCGCCCGACGTTCCGGACGATGGCGTGTTCGCGAGCGATCTCTATCGCAGCTCGCCCTGGGCGCCGGGCGCGCTCGACGGCCTCGCGCCGGACTCGAGCGTGCTCCTCATCGGCAGCGGCCTGACGACGGTAGACACCATCGTGGCGCTGCAGCGCCGCCGGCACCGCGGCGTGATTCACGTGATCTCGCGGCACGGGCTCTTACCGCAGCGGCATGCGCCGGGCGCTCGTCCGTTCGCCTGGAAGCCCGAGCCTCCCACCAGCGCACGCTCGCTGCTCCAGCAGATCCGCGAGCACAGCCAGGACGTGGGCTGGCGAGCGGTCATGGATGGCCTGCGGCCGCTCACGCAGAAGCTGTGGCGAGGACTTCCGGAGGCTGAGAAGAGACGCTTTCTCCGCCACGCCAGAACCTATTGGGACATCCATCGCCACCGCATGGCGCCCGAGGTTGCGGAGATCGTCGACGCGATGGAACGCTCGGGGCAGCTGCGGGTTCGCGCCAGCCGGCTGCTCAGCGTGAAGAACAACGGAGCGTTCGCGGCCGCGCAGCTTCGCCCGCGTGGCAGCTTGCAGCCGATCGAGCTCCAGGTCGGCCGGATCATCAACTGCACCGGCCCCGCGACGCTGCATGGGGCGAGGCTCCCGTTGATTCAAAGGCTGTTGGCGCGCGGGCTGGGAAGGCTGGATTCGCTGGGCCTGGGCCTCGAGGTCGATGCGCGCTTTCGCTGCGTGGACGAGCTGGGCAATGCCTCGCTTCCGCTCTTCGCGCTGGGTCCGCTCTTGCGCGGTGAGCTCTGGGAGACGACCGCCATTCCGGAGATCAGCGCTCAAGCGCAGCTGACGGCAAGGGCAGTCGGCCGCCTGCTTGAGCCGGCCATGCATCCACAACAGGTAGGTTGACAGCTCCCGTAGACCACTATAGGTTGCGGTTCGCGTCGGTGCTCCAGGTCCTTCGGGCCTGGGGTGAAAATGGGAATCCGGTGAGAATCCGGGCTGCCCCGCAGCGGTAAGCGAGCCACGTGCTCGCAAGCCCGAAGACCTGCCAACGCGCGGCATGGGGAGAAATCCCGTGTCGGTCCTGATCAACGCTGTCGCCCGCGGGGGCGAGGAGACGTCAATGCAAACCGCGCTTGCCGGTTCTTCCGGTATTTCCGTAGAGCCCTATCCCCAATCCACCATGCGCGTGAAGAAGCGCAACGGTTCGTCCGAGCCGGTGGACGTCAACAAGATCGTCCGCGCGGTCAATCGCTGCTGCGCCGGGCTGCCGGACGTCGACGCCCTGCGCGTAGCGACAAAGACCATCAGCGGTTTGTACGACGGCGCCACGACGCGCGAGCTCGATCAGCTCTCCATCCAGACCGCCGCCGCGCTCATCGTCGACGAGCCGCAATACGCAAAGCTCGCCGCGCGCCTGCTCTCGACCTACGTCGACAAAGAAGTGCGCAATCAAGAGATCCACGCCTTCTCGCAGTCGATCGCCACGGGGCATCGGTTGGGCCTGGTGAACGATCGGCTGCTGGGCTTCGTCACCACCAACGCGCGCAAGCTCAACGACGCCATCGAGCCTCTGCGCGATCGCGAGCTGGAATACTTCGGCCTGCGGACTTTATATGACCGCTATCTCTTGAAGCACCCGCAGCAACGGCTGGTGATCGAGACGCCGCAGCAGTTCTTCCTGCGCGTGGCCTGCGCGCTCTCGGTCAATGTTCCCGAGGCGCTGGAGCTCTACCGGCTCTTCTCGTCGCTGGAATACATCCCCAGCTCGCCCACTCTCTTCAACGCCGGCACGCGGCACGAGCAGCTCTCCAGCTGCTTCTTGCTCGACTCTCCGAAGGACGAGCTCGAGGACGTCTACCAGCGCTACACCGACGTGGCCATGCTCTCGAAGTTCTCCGGCGGCATCGGCCTCGCCTACCACCGCGTGCGCTCGCGAGGGTCTTTGATCGAGAGCACCAACGGCCACTCCAACGGCATCGTGCCCTGGCTCAAAACGTTGGATGCCTCGGTTGCGGCCGTCAATCAGGGCGGCAAACGCAAAGGCGCCTGCTGCGTCTATTTGGAGCCGTGGCACGCAGACATCGAAGAGTTCTTGGACCTGCGCGAGAACACCGGCGACGAGGCCAGCCGCACGCACAACCTCAATCTCGCCAATTGGATCTGCGATCTCTTCATGAAGCGCGTCGAGGCAGATGCGTCGTGGAGCCTCTTCGACCCCAAGACGGTGCCTGAATTACCCGACCTGTACGGCGATGCGTTCGAGCAGCGCTATGCCGAGGCCGAGCGCGCGGGCCTGGCCGTCAAGACGCTGCCGGCGCGCGAGCTCTACGCGCGGATGATGCGCAGCCTGGCGCAGACGGGCAACGGCTGGATGACGTTCAAGGACAAGTCGAACAAGGCCTGCAACCAGACCGCATTGCCCGGCCGCGTGGTGCACCTGTCGAACCTCTGCACCGAAATCCTCGAAGTCACTTCCGCGGACGAGACCGCCGTCTGCAACCTGGGATCGATCAACCTGGGCAAACATATGGAAGGTGGCGCGTTTGATTTCGTCCGGTTGGCGCGGACGGTGCGCAGCGCGGTCCGGCAGCTCAACCGCGTCATCGATCTCAACTACTATCCAATCGCTACCGCCAAGACTTCGAACCTGCGCTGGCGGCCGGTGGGCCTGGGCGTGATGGGCCTGCAGGACGTCTTCTTCCAGCTGCGCCTGCCGTTCGATTCTCCCGCGGCGCGCGCGCTCTCGAAGAAGATCGCCGAGGAGATCTACTTCCACGCTTTGACGGCCTCGGCCGAGCTGGCGGAGGAGCAGGGCAGCCACCCGTCGTTCGCCGAGACGCGCGCTGCCCGCGGCGAGCTGCAGTTCGACGCTTGGGGCGTCAAGCCCGAAGACTCGGAGCGCTGGGACTTATTGCGCGCTTATATTGCGAAAGTTGGCCTGCGCAACTCACTGCTCTGCGCCATCGCGCCCACCGCCACCATCGCGTCCATTGCCGGCTGCTACGAGTGCATCGAACCGCAGATCTCCAACCTCTTCAAGCGCGAGACGCTCTCGGGCGACTTCCTGCAGATCAACCGCTATCTGGTGACCGAGTTGAAAGAGCGCGGCCTGTGGACGGAGCAGATGCGCTCGCGGCTCAAGGTCTCTGAAGGCTCGGTGCAGGGCTTGACCGAATTGCCCGAAGAGCTGCGCGCCGTCTATCGAACCGCCTGGGAGATCCCGATGCGATCGTTGATCGATCTGGCCGCGGATCGTGGGGCCTTCATCGATCAG
>DATBAA010000294.1:0-4963 GCA_036271755.1 Myxococcales bacterium
CGTACGCGCCCAGGTAGCTCGAGAGCTGCGCCATCGCATGCGGCACGGGCGCGTCGTCCGGGCCCTTCACCGCCAGGTCCACCGCTTCGGCCGTGTCCAGCTGCGGCAGCGCCGCTGGCTCGCGCAAAAGAACGGGAATGCCTTCGGCGACGGCGTACTCGTGCCCGCAACCCTGGCAGCGCAACAGACCATCCAACAATTGCAGAGACGACAGCTCGAGGCCGCGCTCCGAGTGCCGCCGGCACAGCGGACAGATGAGCGGCAGCAGCTCGGGAAGCCCAGGCCTCACGTCATCTCTGCCTGCAGCCTGGCCGCGTCCGGATAGGCGGGCCAGATGAGCAGCGCGTCGGCCACCATCCGCTTCGCCTCTCGGCGCGCGCCGCCGTCCGGCTCGCTGGTCCAGCGCTCCCACTGCTCGCGCGCGTCGGCCAACAGGCCCTCGACCTCGGCGCGCAATTCGCCCGTGCGGTTGGGGTTCAAGAACGGCCCGCTCGAGCGTCCGCTCGCGGCCGCATCGCCGACCTGGAAGCCGTGCGCTGCGCGAGCGCCGTCGCGGTAGCGCGCGATCACCGCGTACCAGCCGCGAGCTTCACGCGGCGTGACGTTGTCGAGCACGCAAGTCACCGAGGGTCCTACGGCCGCGGCGGTGGTGAAGTCGACGGTGCCGGCCAGCGCCTCGGCCAGCTCGTCGCCGAAGACCTGGTGGTCGCTGGCGATGATCTCGTAGGCCACCGCTTGCGGATCGCGGTCCCAGTAGATGCGCAGGCCGTCCCAGGTCTGCGTCGCGCCCTGCATGCGCAAGTCGATGGGCGCAGCCAGCGGAACCGCGGACGGCGGCGGAGGCGCTTCTTTCGCGGCGGATTCCGGCGGCGAAGCTTCGCGCGCGGCCCGCTGCGCCCGCTTGCGCGCCTCGAGAGGATCCTCGGCCGGCTCCACGGTGGCAAACTTCACCGGCTCGACTGACGCCGGCCTCGCGGCAGGCTTGGGGGCGGCGGGCTTCACCTGGTACGTCCCCGTCAAGCTGCGCGCTTTCAGCGCCGAGAGGTGGAACGACTCTGCCGTGCCGCCGTCCGGCACCGCCTTGAAGCGCGCCGCCTTCGCCGTCCCGTCGGCCAAGAGCATGGCGACGCCGTAGTGGCGCGCCTCGCCCTGCGGGCTCACGTCGTCCAGCACCGAGAGCACCTCTGGCCCGACCTTGGCCACCACGCACTCGTCGGTGCCGCCCAACAGCGCGGTCGCCTCCAGCTCGTCGGCGGTCAAGCGCTTCTGCGAGACGAAGACCTGGTACGCGGTCACGTCTTCCGTGGCCGTCCAGCTGAGCGCGATGCCTTCCGCGCTCTGCCGCTGCGGAACCAACACGATGTTCAGACCCATGGTGAGCTTCTCCTCTCAGTGCCGTGCGCGAGCGACCCAGGCTTCGACGTCTTCCAACTTGCGGGGAAACGCGCTGGTCAGCAGCTTCCACTTGCCGTCGGGGAGGATCAAGACTTCATCCTCGATGCGCACCCCGAAGCCCCTCTCCGGCAGATAGATTCCCGGCTCGACGGTGAAGATGGCGCCGGGCACCAGCGGCAGCTCGCGGAGCCCGACGTCGTGAACATCGAGTCCGATGAAGTGACCGAAGCCGTGGATGAACTTGTCCAGGTAGCCCGACTTCTCCAATGACCGCTCCGCCACCTTCTGCAGGTCGGCCATCGAGACCCCGGGCTGGATGGCGGCCAGGATGTCCTCCTGCGCCTGGTAGACCGCGCGGTACACCTTGGCCTGCTCCGCGGTGAACTTGCCGCTGACCGGATAGGTGCGGGTCACGTCGGCGGCGTAGCGGCCATATTCGGCGGCGGCGTCGATGACCACCAGATCGCCGTTGCCGAGCATGCGCGAGTTGTCCACCCAGTGCAGCACCGCGCCGTTGCCGCCGCTGCCGACGATGGTGCCGTACGAGAGCCCGGTGGCGCCGTTCTCGTAGAAGGCGGTCTCCATCTGCGTCTGCACGTCGCGCTCCGAGACGCCCGGCACCGTCGCCCGCGCCGCCGCTTCGTGGCCCGCGCGGGTGATGTCGATGGCCTTCTGCATGAGCGCGATCTCCTCCGGACCGTGCGCCTCGCGCAGCCGGGCCAGGAGGTCCCGCTTGTAGACGATCTTCAGGCCCAGCGCCGAGGCGGCCTGCTTGATGGCCTGCACGTCGCCCCGCTCGTCCTTCAGGTCGGTCGCGGGCGAGATGATGGTCAGGCAGTCATGCAGCGGCGCCGCGGTCAGGAGCCGCTGGCCGCCGTTGCCCCGGCGCACCTCGTCGGCGCCCAGCTTGGCTTTCAGCGCCGGCGAGATCTGGTCGCGCGGGCCGGTCCAGCGCTCGGCTTCCACGTCGCGGGCCTTCAAATAGATGAGCGTGCGCAGGTTCTTCGACTTGGGGAGCATCAGCAGCCAGGCGTCGGGCTCGTTGATGCCCGTCAGCCAGAGAAAGTCGTCGTCCTGGCGGTAGCCGGCCGCTTCGCCGCCGCCCATGCGGCCCTGCGAAGAGACGATGGTGGCGCAGCCGTCCAGCGCCTTCATCACGCGTTCGCGCCGCTCCAGGTAGACCTGCGTAGGCAGCGTCGGCGGCGGCTGCAAGTTGGGATGGACGAACGGAGTCAAGGCCAGAAGAGCGAGGAGCATGGGGCGCGGAGCCTACCGCAACTGTTGACTTGCCGTGGTTCCTGGTCTATTCCGCCGCGCCGGTTCCACCGGGAAGGGGACAACGTGGCTCGCGATCTCGGTACGAAGTACGTGTGCTTCAAATGCGGGACCAGGTTCTACGACCTGAAGAAGCCCGTGCCAGCCTGCCCCAAGTGCGGCGCCGACCAGCGCGACCAGCCCGTCGCCAAGCCTGCGAGCACTCGCGCCTCGCGCGCGGCCAAGGCTGCAGAGCCAGAGGAGCCGGAGGTCCCGGCCGTCGCCGAAGCCGAGGGCGAAGAGGCTGAAGAAGAGGTCGAGGAAGACGACGACGAAGACTAGCCGCGAAGTCGCCTTGGCATTCTAGCGCTACGGCAACAAAGGGTGTTTGCCCAGCCAGAGCTCTCCCGTCACCGGCGACACCAGCTGGTAGCGGCAGTATGGCGCGGCCTTCCGCACGCACTCCCTCTGCTCGACCAGCGCGGGAATCTGCAGCGCCAGCAGCGCCTCGGTGAGGATGCCCTCCTCCATGACGCAGTGGTGCGGCGTGCTCTTGATCAGCTCTGCCTTGCCCGGCTGGAAGAGCACCACGTCCCAGCCGCCGATGCGGGTCCCGCGGTTGGCGCTCCGGTACATTGCGTTCATGCTGAAGACCAGGTCGCCCGCGCTGTGCGCGACCTTCTTGAACGCGTCGGCGTGCGAGGCGTGGAAGAGCTTGCGGCCCATCTGCAGCAGCGCGAAGCGGCCCAGCTTGTCGGCCATGCTGTCCATCGCCTCGAGCAACAGGTCGATGGCGTACCAGCCGTCGGGCTTCACCGACTGCAGCCGCGCGGTCAGGCCAGGCCCCAGGACCTGACTGGCCAGAGGAACGGCGTCCAGGACCGAGAGGATGTCTGACCCGACGGTCAGGTGATTCTCGCCGACGTAGTCGCGTGGTTTGTAACGCACGAGACCCCCGAGGCCGGAAGCATACTCCGACTTCAGGGGAAGATCGCGCGGCCTCCCATCCAGAGGTCGCCGGTGACCGACGAGGAGAAGACGAAGCGGCAGTGAGGCGCTTTTTTGTGCACGCACTCCCGCTGCTCGATCATGGTCGGGATCTCCAGCGTGCGCAGCGCCTCGGAGACGATGCCTTCGACCATCAGGCAGTCGGGCGGAGTGGTCTTGAGCATCTCTGCCTGGCCGGGGCGGAAGGAGACCATCTCCCAGCCGCCGATGGCGCTGCCGCGGTTGGCCCGCCGGTACATGGTGTTGATGCCGTAGAGCGCGTCGGCCGCGTTGTGCGCCCGCTGCTTGAAGGCCGCGGCGTGCGAGGTGGCGAAGATCTGCCGTCCCAGCTGAAGAAGCCCGAAGCGGCCAACCTTCGAGCCGACCCGCTGCAAGGCCTCGGTGAAGAGGCTGATCGGGTACCAGCCGTCGGGCTTCACGCTGCGGCAGCGAGCCGCCAGCTCATTGCCCAGCACCAGGTCCGCCAGCGGCAAAGCGGTGATCACCGACAAGATATCGGAGCCGATGATCTCGTGATCGCTTGCGGTCTGGCCGGGCGTCGGCTGCTCCACCGGAACCCCCTGGAACGGGGCCTAGCATAAGCCCGATCGCGCAAAGTTCGAAGGGCCAGGAAATGAGCCCCTACCGGCTGGCGGCGGCGCTGACCAGGTCGCCGCCGAGGCGCTTGGGGATCTCCGTCGGCAGATCGTCGCTCATCACCTGGAGCGCCTCGGTGGTGGCCATCTCGTGCGTGCCGTTGATGCGCGCGAAGAACGCCGGCTCGCAGCCGCGATCCGCCGCGAGCTGGTTGAGCAGCGCCAGGTTGTCGCTGCCGGCGGCGGTCCCGATGCTCTTGTTGACGGCCACGGCTTCCGACAGCGAAACGCAAGGCGAGAGCGAGCAGGAGATGGCCTTGCGAACGACGCCGGGGTCGACGCCCGGATAGCCAAAATACATGGCGGCAAACTCCAGCTCGCGGGTCTTCTGCAGATCGTCCAGGTCGGGCGCGGTCCAGCTGCTGACGTCCTGGCCGGCCCCCGCTGCGGCTCCCCGGGCGGGAACGTCCAACCGGTAGATGTAGACCGCGACCATCTCGGAGATGAGCAAACCCTGGCTGCGGATCAGATCGGCCAGGTGGCGAACTTCCACGGAAGCGATCGCAGCATCGCCGCGCTGGATGGCCGCTCCGTAGCGAAGCTTCGCCCAGCCGATCAGGCTCGAGTAGTTGGGAATGGAGCCGCGCATCGCGTCGAGCTCTTGCGTGTCGCGCAGCCGCCCGGCGCCCAGCACCGACCAGTGATCGAACTGCAGAAGCGCGGCCATCCAG
>DATBAA010000295.1:0-11637 GCA_036271755.1 Myxococcales bacterium
TTTTCCGCCGGCTTGGGCGGCTCGGCCGGCTTGGGCGGCTCCACCTGCTCGGCGTGGGCCTTCTGCCTGTGGGGCAGCTCCGCGCCGACGGCGATCATGGCCAGCAGGGCAAGCTGCACCGCCACCGCCCGGGCCAGCCGGGGCGCGCGCTCAGGGCGTGGATTGCGCATCGCTCATTCCCACGACCAGCTCCGAAGGCGCCGCGCTGGTGACCTGCGCCAGGCACGCCTCGACGGCGGGCGCCAGGTGCACGACGACGACTTTTCCACGAGCAGCGGGCGCGCTCATGGCCTCGCCCGTCAAAGTCCGCGGCGCCCCCGAGCCACAAGCGACGTCGAGCCGCTGATCGCGCGTAGGGGCCGCGGTGGCCTGGCCTTTCGGAGGCGAGAGCCGCAAGAGCAAGAACTGAGCCGAGAGCAGCTGGGCCACCATCACCAGCGCCAGGAGCGCCAACGCGAACTGCTTCTCGGCGAAGAGCCGGTAGATCAGCGATTCGATCTCTTCGAAGCCGGACGAGGATCGCGAGCTCACTGGACTGCCTCCACCGCGGTCGCAAGCACTGCCCAAGGCGGCAGCTCTGCCGAGTTGGGACGACGCTGCAATCGCGAAAGTTCCCGCAAGTACGAATCGAGCCCACGAAGCACCACAGACCCGCGCAGTCCTTGAGGTAACGGACCTTGCAGCGGCCGCAGCGCGCCGACGAGGACGACCGGCCGCGTGTCCAGACAGATGGCCAGCGCGGCCACCGCCGAGTCGTCGTGGGGAGAAGAGCCGGTCTTGCCGGTGAAGATCAACTTCGGCCAACGCTGCGCCAGCCAACGAAGAGTTCCCTCGCGGCGGTGCAGCGCCAGGAGCGCGCCGGCGTCGCTCAAGGTGCAGCTGCCGTCGCCCAGGAAGAGCTTCTTGTGCAGGTAGTGGCCAATCTGCTCCACCGTCGCGCGCGAGTCGTTGCCCAGGAGCTGCGTCGGGTCGTCGGGCAGTGAGTTGGCTGGAAGTCCAGCCAGCTCGCGCCGCTGCTTCAAGGTGCGAAAGAGCGCCACGCCGGCCGCGCTGTACGAGAGCGCGGGCGAGATGGCATCGGGAGCCACAGTCATGCCGACCTGCGCGTATTGATTGCTGGCCAGGGCGCGGTCGGCCGGAGAGTCGAGCGCGGCCCGTTCGCTCTGCGACAGCTTCAACGCCATCTGCTGGAAGAGGTCCGGGCGCCGCTCGGCGAGCAGCTCGGGCAGGAGCACGGCATGGCGCGTAGTCATTGAATTGATGGAGCGCGCGACGGCTTCATCCAAAGCCATGGGATGATCGGCGGGCGTGACGTCGTTGGGACAGTAGCTGCCGGCGTGGACCCGGCGCTGATCCTTGGTGGCCCAGAGCCAGCGCAGGCACTTTCCCGGCGGCAGCGGCAGCTCGCGCACCGACTCGGGCCCGAAGGCCTCCACCGCGTAGCTGAGCAGCTCGAGCTTGGAGACCGAGCCGTAGTTGACGTCCATCAGGGCCGCTTCGGCGCCCGACCGCGCCAGCACTGCTCCGCCGGGCCCGATGGCCGCGAAGGCCGCGCGCACCGAGGTGCCGGGAAACTCGTCGCGGATGGCGTCGCCCAGGCCGTCGCGAAACTTGTCGACCGCCGCGACGAGGTCTTGATCGGCCGAGCGCAGTCCGCCGCTGGCCACCTCTTCCGTCCAGCCCTCGACGAAGCGGAAGTCGGGCGCGGAGGCCGAGCCGTCGTCGAGATAAGAGCGCGTGCTGGCATCCCACAGCTTCTGCTCCACCAGCCAGTTGCGGGCCGAGGCGATGCGCTGCGCGGACATGGACGGGTGCGAGCGCAGCCAGTAGATGCCGCGCGGCGCGCCGCCCAGGACCAGCTGATCTTCACGCGCGATGCGGCGGAGCGGCATGCCGAAGAGCGCCAGAGAGAGCCGGTCCAGTCCGTCCGCCGGGCGGCGCGCGCCCATGGTGGTGCTCGCGCTCAAGTTCAAATAAAGGCCGGCGATCTCGTCGGGGGTAGCGTTGCGCGAGAGCCAGGTGGCGAAGAGCGCCTCGCCAGCTTTGTCCTTCAAATTGCCGTGACGGGTTCCGCGCAAGTAGAGCTTGGCCAGCTGCTGCGGAATGGTCGAGCCGCCTTCGGCGATTCCGTGCAGGTTGCGGACGATGGCGCGGGCAAGGCCCCAGGGGCTGATGGGCGGAACCCAGCGCGGCCGGTGGAAGAACGCGCGATCCTCGTAGGCGGCGGCAGCGGCCGAGACCAGCGGCGCCGAGCGTGAATCAGCGGGAGCGGCGCGATACTGCGCCAGGTCCTCGCGAAACCTCGCCGCTGCTTCGGGGCCGACCAGCGCCAGAGGAAAAGCCAGCGCGACCACGCCCAAAGCCACCGCGGCTCCGGCCAAGCAAGCCGAGAGCCGGATCCAGAAGAGTCGATCGCGAGCCAAAACAGCGAGCCGGTTCACTTCGCCAGCCCCATCTGCCGCAGGACGCCCAGCGTCTCGGCCGGCGTGTACATGGCCAGGAGCGGGTCCCGCGCATGCCCATGATCGTCGAGCAGCGTGAAGTGCAGGTGCGGGCCGGTCGAATGGCCCGTCGAGCCGACCTCGCCGACGATGCCCATGGCCGGCACTTCCACCCCGGGCGTGATGCCGATGAGCCGCGGGTCCGCGCGCAGGTGGCAGTAGACGCTGCGCCAGCCGTTCGGGTGCTCGACGGTGACGTACCAGCCGCACGCCGCGGCGTGGCCCGCATCGGCAACTTTTCCTTCTCGGGCAGCCACCACCCACGAGCCCTTTGGAGCCACCAGATCGACGCCGCGATGGAGCTTCTTGTGCCCTTCCATCTTGCGCATGCCGAACTTCGACGAGACGTGCTCGAAGCGGCGCACGTCCAGCGGGAAGAGCAGCCACGGCGTCCGCTGCGCTTTTGCCTTTCGCACCACGGGCCGCCGCGAGATGGCGACGGCGGGCGTCGCACCCAAGGAAGGCAGAGAGCAGATCAGGAGCGCGACAGCAGGCCACCGCATGCCACGCAAGCAATCAAACCCGCGCGTTGGGGTTTTTTGCTTGGCGGCTTGAGTGGAGGGCGCAATGGGCATCCTGGCCCGGTTCTGGACGTACTCGATCGACACCTACGGCGGCGCACCGCTGCTGTTGGTGATCAACCTGATTCAACTCGCGCTCCTGGGCTGGGTGCTGGCCGCGGCCTATCGCGCGCGCTCCATGAACGGCCTCTCCGCCGACTCGCGCCGCATCGCCGCCGCCCACCGCGCCGAGATCTGGCAGAAGCAGGTCCGTCCGCTCGCCCTGACCTTCATGCTGCTGGGGCCGGGCCTGGGCCTCGGGATGAGCACTTTGTTGGGCGCGCTGGGCATGGGTCAGCTGGGCGACGCGATGGGCACGCAGACCAGCGCGGACACGCTGGCCACCCTCATGGCGCACGCCTACCGCGAGATCAGCTACGCCTACTTCCTCATGGTGGGCGGCACTTTCCCCATGCTGCTGGGGCCGCTCATCGTGCTGGCCGCGCGCCGCCTCGACGAGGACGGCCAGGACGCCAAGGGCGGCGAGCCCGACGAGCTGTTGCTGCACACGATGAAGAGCCTCCTGGCCGTCACCGAGGCGCAGGCCAATCGCGCCCAGCTGGACGCGGCGCGGCTGCAGGCGCTGCTCGAGCAGGCGATGCGGCGCGGGATGGCCGCATGACCTGGGACGAGCTCTTGCACCACCAGCGCGAGCGCGGCCCTTTGCCGGCGCAGCGCGAGGGCCTCGCCAACTGGGTGGCGACCTTGAAGGCGCCGTTCGTGGCGCTCGACGTCAGCGAAGAGCTCGTGACTCCGCTGCGGGCCGCGGGGCTGGTCGTGAATGACCAGCAGCAGCTGCAGTTCCCGGCTGACGGAGACGCGCTCGACCGCGTGATTGCTCTTCTGGGTCTGCCGCCCATTCCCAGCGGCGGCGCGGCGGTCTTGCTGGCGGCGTTGGCGCGCAGCGATGAGCAGAAGTCGCCCAAGATCTCACTGCCCTTGAAAGTGCAGCCCGCCAAGGCCTGCTCATTGGGATGGTCCAGCGAGCTCTTCTCGCTGACGGTGCTCCTGAGCAACGTCTCGCTGCGCGAAGAAGATGGTGCGCTCCTGCCGCGCGGCGGACCCATCGTCGGAATCTGCGCCGAGTACGGGCGGCCATTGACTTCATTGTCGCCGCCGCGGGTCGCTTCCTGGCCATTGAATGATTCGCGGCAGAACGGCGTCCCTACCCTGCGGCTGCCGTCGGACGGCTTCCTGCGCAGCCCGCTGCGGCTCGAGCCCACCAGCCGCAACGCCCGCGCTCCGGCCGGCCGCGCCAACGCGATGTCCCGCGCCGGCAAGTTCATGGACGCGCTCGACGCCGCCTGGCCGCGCCGCATCGGCTCGGTGACGGAGGTCGCCTGGCCCGTCTACCGGCCTGAAAAAGAAGGTCCCCCGCTCGACGCCGTCCACGGCGCGCCACTTCCAGAAATCCACCTTTGTTAGCCGCAATGAAAGTCCCGAGGAGAAACGTCACCATGCAGAAATCCGCCGCTCTGGTTTTCACCGCGGGCCTGATCGCCGCTACCGCCTGCACCCACGCCACGCCGCCGCCCGCCGGGCGCGACTGGGAGCACGGTCTCGACGGGTCGATCAGCTCGCAGATCGCGCCCATCGGCCCCATCGACAGCGACGTCAACGGCTACAACCTCATCCGCCGCCGCGAGCAGGAGCGCGCGCTGGGAACCAAGGACACCTTGGTGGAGTTGGACGAGATCGTCGGCAACTCCAGCCAGGTGCTCGCCTCGGCCATGGCGCTGCCGCTCTTCCAGGCAGGCGTCTTTCTCGGCGAGCCCGCGCTGATCGACAAGGCCTGCGCCTCCGCGCGGCGGGTGACGCACCCGTCATTGAGGTCCTCCGGCAATGTGGAGACCGTGCTGCAGGGCTGCGGCGCGCTGACCGTCGGCAAGCAGACCAACGACCCGTGCAGCGAGGGTGAGAAGAAGCTGCGCGAGGCCTACGCCCAGCTCGCGTCGAGCAAGTCGGTGGACGCCGGCCACGCCGCCGCCGACGGCGTGCGCATGCTGCGCGACCGCTGCCCCAAGATGCTGGCGCCGCTGCGCACGCCGGTCGATCCGGCCAGCCGCGGCTTCCTCATCGTCTGGACGCTGCACGCCAACGACGCGCCGCCCGCGACCTTCCTTGCCGGCATGCCGCCGCCGGCCACCGCTGAAGCCATCAACGAGTCGTTCCTTCGCGGCGTGCAGGCCGTGAAGGGCGTCGCTCGCAATCCTTGAAAGGAGCCACTATGACCGACCATACCGAATTTCGAGCCATTGAAACCGTCCCCGCCAAGCGCGTCTGGCCATACGCGGTCCTTGGAGCCGTCGCTGTCGCCGGCCTGGTGTTCGTCATCGCGCATCGAAGCGCTTCGGCGACTGCCGCGCCCGAGCCGCTGCAGGCTACCGCAAACCTGGCGCCCAAGATCGACGCGCCCCAGGCCGCGGCGGCCCTCCAGCCGCCGCGCGCCGCCGAGGCCGTGAAGCCGTCGGAAGGGCCGAACGTGCTCGGCGCGGCCATCGAGAAGACCAAGGCCGTGGCCGCCGTTGCCAAAGGCGAGATCGATCGCGAGCTGGCCCGCACCAAGACGGCGCGCAAGGAGACCGAGTCCGTGCGCAAGCAGAACGCCGAGCTGCAGAAAGAGCTGCAGGACGCTCGCGCGCAGATCGCCGCCTTGCAGCAGTCCAAGAAGGGCCCGCCGCCCAGCGATCAGGAACAGATTCTCCAGATGCTCGCACCGGTGCTTCGCACGTCTTCGAATGACGGGCGGCCGTAAATGAGGACTTCAATGAAAATGATTCTCGCTGTTTGTTTGCTCGCTTTGCCCGCCGCGGCGGATGAGTTCAAGGCCATCAAAGCGTCCGACTCAGTGACTTATCCATTGCCTCCCATGCCGCTACCGGCCGTCGCCAGCTCCGACAGCGGCAAGTGGTCGGAGACGGAAGACAGCCCGGCGCTGCGGGTCTCTCGCGCTTGGGTCAAGCTGGGCCAGGCCGCGGGAGTCGAGCGCAGCGATGCCACCAAGAGGCTCTTCGCCGCCTGGAAGAGCGAGAACGCCAGGAGCGGTCCGCACAGCCGCGTGGCGCAGGCCTCCTACGCGCGCTTCCTGGCCGCCTACAAGAGCGACCTGGAAAAGGCCCGCGGCATCTATGAAGGCGTGCTCCGCGACGTGGACGCCATGGACGACAACGGCGACGGCGAAATGAAGGCCGACGGCACCCAGGGCGGCCTCGCCAAGGACGCCGACGAGCAGATCAAGGCCGCGGATCGCGACGACCGTTTGACCAACAGCGCCTGCTTCCTCTCTCCCGACACCTGCCAGCAGAGCGACCCGACCGACAAGGCGTTGCAGGACGAGATCGCCGGATTGGTTCGCGACACCCTCGAGGCCGGCGGTCCGGACGGCGGGCTCTCGCTGTACGCCCTGAAGCGCAAGGCCAGCTTGCTGGCGCTGCGCGCGAAGGTGATGGGCGCGGTCACGCAGCGCGCGGCCGCCCGGCTCGCCACCGAAGTGGCCACGCAGGGCGACGGACAGAGCAGCCCCAAGGCGCTGCCGCTGCCCATCTCCAACCTGGCCAGCGCTTCTTCCAAGCGCGCGGTCAACGCGTCGGATCCGTACCGGTAATGAACAAACTTGCCGCGGCGCTCGCGATCACCACGGGCGCCGCGTTTTCTTTTTCGGCGGCGGCGGACGACCCGCGCTGCGCCATCATCAGCGGGCCGGTGGGCGAGAAGGACCCTGCCCTGCACGATTGGCTGGTGAAGCTGTCTCATAATGTAGCTCGCGCCGAAGGAGTCGATCCGCTGGCGCTCGAAGCGCTGGGGGCGAACGAGACGGATCTGCGGCCGTCGTTGGGCCGCGATTGTGAGTTGGGGCCGTTTCAAGTCATGCCGCGCTGGGCGGGCATCTTCCAGCTCGAATCGGTGGAGATGCTCTGGGATCCGCGCATCAACGCCATCGCCGCGGCGCGTATCTACAAGTCAGGATTGAAGCGTTGGAAGCCTGAGTATGCGCGGCTGGGAAAGAATCGAACGCTGGTCGCGGCGGGCTGGCGCGGGCCGTTGAGCAAATCCGCGTTCGCTGCCTTGCTCTACAATTGGGGCGGAGCCGCGCGCGCGTTCGCGCACGCGGAGGATCTGCGAACGGTCTCGATTCCGCAATCGACCGCCGTTTATGCCGTGCGCTTCAATCGGCTCTTGCGCGGGCTCGCGGCGGATGACGCTCTTCGAGCCCGGGCGCGGTCATCGCGAGCAGGTGGGAAGCGGCAGTCGTAAGCCTGCCCTCCGCCGTGGCCGCGTCGATCTCTTTCACCAGATCCTTCAATGGCTCTGAAGCCGTCCAGGTCTCTTCGCGGTAGCGCGGATCCAAGGCCTCTGGCAGATCGGGGAGCTGTTCGTAGGCCACCCCGCGCTGCAAGTCGGTGAAGAGCGCGCCGCGGACGGGCTGCAGCGCGGCCAGCTCGCGGGCTTGCTTCAGCTCTCGCGCAGTCATCGGGCCGCCGTGCACCAGGAGCAGCGCGGCGTGGCGGGTGTCCACCAGCGTCGCGATGGGCCGCGGCGGCAGCACGTCGGGAATCCAGACGCTGCCGTCGCCGAAGAAAAACTTCAACGATTTTGCGGCTTCGTCGAAAGCTTGGAAGGTCTCAGACGCTTTTTCGCCGTCGATGATCTGCACGGCCGGCAGCGTCTCGGGCTCGCTCTGCGGCAGCTCCCTGAACCTTGCCAGAATCCTTGGCCAGAGCGCGCGCGCTTCGAAGCCTTCGACGCCGCGCACGGCCTGCTCCAGAAGCTGCATCGCCTCGGGCATGCCCTTGATGGCGGCCCGCAGAGCATGCACGGGAGCAGCGCGCGCCCGCGGCTCGCCCCGGAAGAGAGGCAATCGAACGCGCCCGCGGCTCTTCCAGACAACGGGCTCGTCCGCGCGCTCGTGCCGCTCGCCCACGAAGAGCGAGCCGTCGTCGCGCTGCGCGGCCTGGGCGGCGGCGGCGAGGCGAACCACCGGGTCGCGCGCGAAGCCCGGCTCGGAGAGCCGCCACAGCTTGCCCGCGCCCGACGGAGCGTTGCCCAGGCCGTGCGCGTACTGCTCGTAGTCGGCGAGCCAGTCGTCCAGCACCACCGCCACGAAGGCCTCGCCCGCGTCGGCCGCCAGCCGCGCCGCGGCCTCGAGGTAGTGCGCGCCCAGGGCGGCTTCGCAGAGCCAGAGCCGGTGTTGCTCGGAAGCCGCTTGAAGCTCGAAAGCCAACGGCTCGCCAAACTCCTGAGCGTCGCGCTTCTGCATCTCCAACCGCGAGCGCGGCAGCTTGTCCAAGACGGCCGCGCCCCGCCCCAGCCGCGGCGGCCGCGCATCTTTCGAGGCCTCCAGCCCGCGCACGATCCAATCGCCAAACGCCAGCTCGGGGTCGTCCCACTTCTCGCCGCCCGGCAGGCCGGCCGCGAGCAGCAGGTGGAGCGCCTCGTGCCGCGCGATCCGCGAGACCTCGAAGGACCCGGCCTGTTCGCCCAGCGACAGCCGGATGCATCCCAGGCCCAAGCCCAGCGCCTCGCCCTGCACCTCGTCGCCCGGCACCAGCGAGACCTCGACTCGGTCGTAGGGACGAACGGGCGGAAGCACCCGCAACGCCGAGGAAAAGAGCTGCGGCGCCTGCGACAACCCTTCGACGACGGCGGCCGTGATCCCGGCTCCGAGCAGGCGCTCGCCCGGCAGCAGGCGGACGCGCGGCTCGTCTCCAGAGCCCGGTCCGAAGAGGACGCGGAACCCGCCGCAGCGAACCTCGTCTGACTGCAAACGCACCGTGAAAGCCCTCGCTGCCCCGTCCGTACACCTAACGCGTGACCGCACAGAAGCCAGCCACGTCCTTGCAGTAGACTGCCGCACCGGCCCGATCATGCAATCTTTGCCACAGCTTGAAGCGCTCCTGCGAACCGCCTTCGAGGCCAGGACGGACGCGCATCCCTCGGGCATCGCGCTGGCTTCGTACTTCGCGCGGGCGCCGACCAGGGGCCGCAAGCGGTCCGACCTGGATCTGGAGCTGCTCTTTCCGGACAGCCTCGGACTGCCGGCGGCCGCCATCGGCCTCGCCGCCTCTGCCGAGACCTATAAAACGTGTGAGAAGCCCCGGCCCACCGAGCCGTCCGCCAGCCGCGAGTGGCTGGCCGAGGCCGCGCTGACGCTGGGCAAGGCCGAGGGCTTCGCCCTGATGTGGACGCTCCTGCGCGCCATGACCGAGCTGGAAGGTGTGGCGCAAAAGCTGCTCGGCGCGCGCACTCCCCGGGCCGTGGTCCGTCAGGTGCTGCACGGCGTCTCCGCCCGCGCCTTGCACGCGGAGCCGTTTGCGGCCCTGCTGGTGCGGGTGCTGAAGATTGCGCAGACGGTGTACGCCGCGTGCCGCCACGCCGGCATGGAGCACGAGGCAGCCTTCGCCGCGGTGCAGGACCGCCTCTGGCAGCCGCACCCGACCGGCAGCGAGGGAGAGCGCGGCGCCTACCTGCCAAGCCTGGTCCAGGCTGCCTCGGGCCACGCCCGCCGGCGCATCAAGCGCAACGCCCAGGAGGGCCGCACGCAGGATCACGCGCGGGCCTTTCTCTCCCGCTTCGCCAACACCAGGCTCTGGCCCTGGGTGTCGGCCGACGGAACGCTCGAGCCGTTCGGCGAAAAGGCCATGACGTTGGAGCTGGCAGCGGTCGCCTGCTTCGTCCTCCTGACCCACACCGCCAGCGAGCGCCGCAGCCGCGGCGGCCCATCGGGCGGGCTGTCGGGGGCGTTCGTCGAAGCAGGCTTTGCCTCGGCCGAGTGGCTGCCCGACCGCACCGACGATCTGGCGGTGCGCCTCTTCACTGCCAGTGAAAACCCGGCGCGTGGAGAATTCCTCAGTCCGCTCTCGCAGCTCTTGCGCGGAGCCCTGGGCGCCGCCGATCATTCCTCCGAGAAGCTTGTCGAATTGTTGCGCTGGCTGGAAGAGAACGGACGAGAATTGTTGGAGCGGGCATGACGCATACGTTCTCCTTCCCAGCGGGCTGCCCGGACGATGAGCTGCAAGAGCGTTGGGAGTCGCTCCTGGGCAAGTCGCCGCGGCTCGTTCCCTGGCTGGACGAGACGCTGCGCAGCAGGCGCTCGCAGCTCTCGGGGCGCGTCGTCGGGGTGGAAATCGAGCGCGTGCTCTGGAAGGAGATGTCGCGCTGGCTGACCGACTTCGAGGCGCTGCCGTCGTTCGCCATCGCCGCCATCACCACCACTTTGGAGGAGAAGCGCGAGGTGCCGGCGCCGCGCCCCGAGCGCGTCGAAGTGGTGGCCGAGTCGCCGGAGCGCAGCGCCACCGAGCTGGAGGCGCTGGCCGCGGATCCGACGTTCGCGCTCGCTTTCCACTGCGTCGAAGCGCGCATCAAGCCCTGGCTGACGCCGCAGCTGCCGGGTGCCGCGTGGCTGGGGCTGCTGCACGCGAGCGCGCCGGTCGACCCGCAGCTGACGGCGGCCACGGCCATCGCGCTGGTGCTGCGGCTCTCGAGCGCTTCGTGGCAGCAACAAGCCTCTGAGACACGTCGCGCGGCCTTGCGGCTCTTTCACCTGACGCCGGCCGACCTGCGCTCGCCCCAGGCGCAGAAGCTGTGCGCGCCTTTGAAGGTGTCACACGATTCCCTGCCGGAGCTCGTCGCCACCAGCGCCCGGCTGCGCAAGTCGCTGCCGGAGGCGGCCCGGCTGTGCGCCAGCCTCGTCGCCCGGCTCTCGAAGCGTCCGGGCGGCCTGTCGCTCTTGCAGCAGGAAGGTACGACACCCGCCACCGACAGCGAAGTGGCTGAATTGAGGGAGACCGCGCGTCGTCATACCCGCATGGCCGGCTTTGACCGGCTGCTGCGGCTGGTCTGAGCGTGAGGGTTTTTTTGCTTACCGTGTCGAGTCCCTGACGAAAAAGAGGTTCGCATGGTGACGCTCGACTCCGCGACGACCTGGACGAGGATCCTTTCGGTGACCGCCGGCGCTTCCGCTGCCGCCGGTGCGCCCGGCCCGGGAACGCGCATCCGTGGAACGCCCGCCCGCGAGCTGTCGCAGGGTCCGTGGCTGGCGCTGATCGACTTTCAAGGGCTCAAGAGGCCGGAGCAGAAAGTGCTCGAGGCCTGGCTCAGGCGCATCGAGCCGCTGCTGCTGGTCCGGCACGTCTTGCTGGCGAAGCCCCTGGGCGACGAAGTCTTCATCGAGCTGACCGCGCAGGCGCAAGAGGCCATGCCGGAAGGCTGGCGCGACTCTCCGCGGCCCATCTTGATCCTCGCTCCGGCCGGCCGCGTGCGGCCCGAGCGGCGCCGCGAGTACCTCGAGGCCTTGAACGCCTTGCAGCTTCCGCTGGCTTCGGCCGGCAGCGAGCTGTGGGCCATCCGCGAGTTCGATCCGGACTTCGTCGTGGCGCTGGCGCAGCTGTCGGAGCCGGTCGCGCGCGCGGCGTTCCGCTCCAGCCTCGACTCGAGCCAGATGCACTTGTTCGATGCCCAGCTTCCGCTCGCGGAGGTCGCGCTGCTCGACGACCTGACCGGCGGACGCGACGAAGAGTCGACGCTGGCCATGGATCTGTCGGCGCTCTCTTCGCTGCACCCGCAGGCGCACCCGCTGG
>DATBAA010000296.1:0-3628 GCA_036271755.1 Myxococcales bacterium
CGCCGGCTCGGACGTGGCGAACCTCAAGACCACCGCGCGCCGCGTGGGCGACGACTACGTGATCAACGGCGCCAAGATGTGGATCACCAACGGCACCCGCGCCGACTTCATCACCTTGGCGGTGCGCACCGGCGGCCCCGGCTACGGCGGCGTTTCCCTGATGACGTTCCCCACCGACGTCGCCGGCTACTCGGTTTCGAAGAAGCTCGACAAGGTCGGAAACCTATCCTCCGATACAGGCTTGCTCTTCTTCGAGGATTGCAAAATACCCGCGCGATATCTCTTGGGCGAAGAGAACGAAGGCTTCTATCATGTGATGACCAACTTCCAGGGCGAACGGCTGGTGGCCGCACTGGGCGCGGTCGCGGGCATGCAGCTGATGGTGGAAGATGCGCTTCGTTATGGCAACGAGCGCAGCGCGTTTGGAAAGCCGCTGAGCAAGTATCAAGTATGGCGGCATAAGTTCGTCGAGCATTTGACCGCCATTGAAGCCGCGCGCTGGCTCACCTATCGCGCCACCGATCTGTTCAATCGGAAGGAGGCCGCGGTGAAGGAGATCAGCATGTCCAAGCTCTTCTCCTCCGATCTGATGCAGAAGGTGGTCTACGACTGTCAGCAGTTCCACGGAGGCATGGGGTACGTAGTCGAGACGCCCATCGCCCGCGCCTTCCGCGACGCGCGCCTGCTCACCATCGGCGGGGGCACCAGCGAGATCATGAAGGAGATCATCGCCAAGCTCGTCCCCGGTTTCTGATAAGAGGCGGTGTGCTCTCGGCGTTCGAGAAATTCGCGGTGCGGGTCATGCGCTGGGCCAACACGTCGGCCATCACCCGCTTCTGGCAGCATCAAGTGCTGGTCCGCCTCTTCGGCCTCATCTTCGACAAGCGCGCCATCGTCCGCGGCCTCGAGCGGGTGCCGCGCAATCCGGACGCGCGCATCTTGATGGTGGCCAACCACCGCACCTTCTTCGACCTCTTCGCGCTGGGCTGGATGCTGCTGACGCGCGCGAAGCTGAAGCAGAGCGTGAACTTCCCGGTGCGCGCCAACTTCTTCTACGAGAACCCGCTGGGCCTGGGCATCTGCCTGCTCATGTCCGGCGGCTCGATGTACCCGCCGTTCTTTCGCCACGCGGAGAAGAAGCCGGCCAACAAGGAGATGATGGCCGGGCTCATCGCGCACTTGCAGGAGCCGTCGCAGATCGTCGGCTTTCACCCCGAGGGAACGCGCAGCACCAAGGACGACCCCTACGAGCTGTTGCCTGCCAAGCCGGGCGTGGGTGAGCTGGCATTGAAGGCGCGGCCGGTGGTCGTTCCCGCGTTCATCTCGGGCATGGGCAACAGCTTCCTGGGCGAGATCCGGTCGAAGACGCCCATCATCGCGATCTTCGGCGAGCCCATCGAGCTGCCGGTCACCGAGGGTGAGCTGCGGCTCTCGCACTACAAGCGCGTCGCCGATCTCTTCAACGAGCGCATCGCCGCGCTGGGCCAGGAAGAGAAAGCTCTTCGCGCGACGCTGCCTACTGGCCGGTCTTCGTAGCCGGCTTGTTCGGCGCGCTGCCCACCGCCACCAGCTTGGGCCGCAAGAGGTTGGCGATGGTCTTCTCCAGCTCCGCCGGCTCGAAGGGCTTGCCGATGTAGCCTTGCGCGCCCATCAGCTCCGCCTCCCACTCGAAGCCGAAGCCGCTGATGATCACCACCGGCACGTCCTTGAGCTCCGGCGTGGCGCGCATTCGCTGCAGCATCTCGCGGCCGTTCATCACCGGCATCTGCAGGTCGAGCAGCACCAAGAGGGGCGGACGTTCCAAGAGGCGCACCAGCGCCGTCTCGCCGTTCTCGGCCTCCTCGACTTGGTAGCCCTTGATCTCCAGGGCCGTTCTCAAGCCGAGGCGGAAGTCCTCGTCGTCGTCTACCACCAAGATGTAGGGCCAGCGTCGCATGCAGCGGTGATGTAGCGATTGTCGGGCTTAAAGAGAAGAGGGCGATTGGCTGGTTGCCCGATCCTGAACCTCGGGCTAGGGGTGAGACAGATGGTTGTCTCACTGAGACTGGCAGTGAAGCGGGGCGATTATGCCGCGCGCGTGCTGCGCAAGGCGGCGGGCGAGTGGCTGCGTGATCTGCGTCACGACGAGGTCTCTTTGTCGCTGGTCGGCGACCGGGAGATGCGGGCGCTCAACCGGCAGTGGCGCGGCAAGGACCAGACCACCGACGTGCTCTCCTTTCCAATGGAGGAGACGGGCAGAGCGCCAGGGCGCGGAGCATTGGCGGCGGGTCGCCACTTGGGCGACGTGGTGATTTCACTTCCCGTCGCGCGCAGGCAGGCGCGCGAGGGCGGCTGGCCGCTGGCCATGGAGCTGCGCCGCCTGCTCGCCCACGGGCTGCTCCACTGCGCCGGACACGATCACGAGAAGCCGGCCGACGCCGAACGCATGCGGCGCGCCGAGCGAAAGCTGCTCGGCGCCCGCGGCATGGTCTAGTCGCGCTCGCCGAAGGCGAGATAGCGACTACGTTTCTGGCGTTGTCACGTTCCGTGCGCCAGCGTGGCCTGGTTGCAGCCGGTCCAGGTCATCTTGCCGCCCTGGTCCGCATAGGCCGGTCCGCTGGCGTTGGCCGGCTTGGCGACCCAGACGCGCTTCACCTCCAGCGTGCCCGAGTTGATGCAGAACGGGGTCGCGTAGCCCAGGTCGAGGATCACCGCCTCGACCACCTCGAACGAGCCCAGCGAGGTGGCGCTGACCTTGCCGTCGAGGAGCATGGTCCCCTGGATGGACGAGCTGGTCACGTGGAGCGATCCCGAGAGGCGGATCGACTCGTCGATGGAGAAGGAGCTGTCGCTCTCGTGGACGGTGTAGGTGAGATCCCAGCTCGAGTCGCTGTTGGTCGCGCTCAGCGTGCCGTTGATGGTCTCGATGACGGTGGTGCCGCCGCTCGAGGCGTCGATGGTGCAGTTGGTGAACGTGACGGTGGTGCCGGTCTCGGTGAAGCAGCCTTGGCTGAGGGCCGGGCTGGCGCCGCCCAGGGTCAGCGCTTCCGGTGGCGACCGCAGGAAGCCCGAGGCCGAGCTGCCGAGGACCGCCGTGGTGAGGCTGGTCACGTCGACGGTGCCCAACGCGCTGGCGGCCGTGATCGAGCCGGCGCTTCCAAACTGGCGCGTCACCGCTTGCGTCTGGCTTCCGCTGGCCGCCGCCGGCGTGCCGTAGTTGAAGGTCTTGCCGGTGGCGGCGTTGGTGGTGCTGCCTCCACCTCCGGAATCGCCGGTTCCGCCACAGCCAATGATCGAAGCGATCAGGAACACCGCTGCTTTTTTCATGTTCGTTGCCTCCCCCAAAAAGACTTCTCGGGCGGCATTGCGAAAGAGCTGGACGAAAACTGTCAGCGGGTGCGCGTGCGCTGGCTCTCCGGATTCGCATCGGCCAGCGCGTCGTCAGGCGGAGGGACCGCCACCGACTCGAGCGCATCGGCGATGGCCTCGAGCTCGCCGCGCAGCTGCACCACGCCTTGCTGCAGCTCTTGCGGAGCGTGCGCGGCGCCGTCGCCGGCGGATCGCAGCCGCGCGAACTGCGCCGCCAGCTGCTCCAGCGTGTAGAGGAGCCGGGTGTGCTCGGCGTCGAGCCGGTCTGCCGCCACCCGCA
>DATBAA010000297.1:0-3907 GCA_036271755.1 Myxococcales bacterium
CTTTGGCCGCGCGAAGGTGCGGTCGATGTACTGCGTGGGCAGCACCAGGTGGCCCGGAACGATGGCCTCCTTCATCGAACCGACTGCGGTGACCGCGATGACCCGCGTGGCGCCCAGCTTCTTCAGGGCCCAGAGGTTGGCGCGGCTGTTCACTTCGGTGGGCGTGAGGCGATGGCCGACGCCGTGGCGGGGCAAGAATGCCAGCTCTTCCGGGCCCAGCTTGCCGATGACGATGGCGTCGCTGGGGTCGCCGAACGGCGTCGCCACCTTCTCGCGGCGCAGGTCCGTGAGTCCGGGGAGATCGTACAAACCTGAGCCGCCAATGATGCCGAGCACGGCGCGTGCGTTTGCCACACTCGCGCGCGCCGCGTCAATCCCCAGGAGCGGGTGTTGCACGGGAGCTGTGCATACGTTAAGATGTTCAAATGATCGCGAGCTTCGCGGACAAGGCGACACGCGATGTATTCGACGGCACCGACTCGAAGGAGGCTCGCTCGATTCCAAAGCAGCTGTGGAGCGTCGCCGTCCGCAAGCTGGACATGCTCGACGCCGCGCAGGAGATCGGGGATTTGCGGGCGCCACCCGCGAATCGTCTCGAGAGACTGAAAGGTGACCTGGCTGGCCTGTGGAGCATTCGCGTGAACGACCAGTATCGAATTGTCTTCCAGTTCGCGGACGGCAAAGCAGCTCAAGTACGAATCATGGACTACCACTAGGAGAACCCATGTTGCCCAAGAATCGAGCGCCGACGCACCCGGGGGAAATCCTGCTGGAAGAGTTCTTGCTCCCAAAGCGGATGACGCAGGCAAGCCTCGCGGCGAAGCTCGGGCTGCCCATCCAACGGATCAACACCATCGTCAACAAGAAGCGCGGCATCACGCCGGAGACGGCACTGCTCTTCGCGAAGATCTTCGAGACCACCCCGGAGTTCTGGATGCACCTGCAGATGAAGCACGATCTCTGGATGGCGGCGCGCCGGATGACCGGCAGCTAGTCGCGGCCGCCGAAGAGGTCAAATGGCCTCAGGCCGTCTGCACCGGCGGCTGCTTTGCGACCGCGAGTTGGCCGCAGGCCGCGGCGATGTCGCGGCCGCGGTTCTTGCGCACCAGCGCGGTCACGCCGCGGCTCACCAGCTGCTTGCGGAAGGCCTGCACCCGCTCCACGCCCGGGTCGCCGAAGCCAAGGCCCGGGTTCTCGTTGTACGGAATCAAGTTCACCTTCACGTTCAAGCCGTGCAGGAGCTTCGCGAGGCGCGCGGCGTCCTCGTCGCTGTCGTTCACGCCCCGCAGCAGCACGTACTCGAACGTCACCCGCCGGCCCTGCTTCGAGGGAAACTTGCGGATGGCGTCCATCAGCGCGGCGATGTTCCACTTCTTGTCCACCGGCATCAGCTTCGCGCGCTGCTCGTCGGTGGTGGCGTTGAGCGAGACCGCCAGCTTCACCTGCGATTCTTCACCGAAGCGTAAGATATTCGGCACCAGCCCCGAGGTGCTGACGGTGATGTGCCGGTGGCTGAAGTTGGCGCCGTCCTCCGAGAGCAAGAGCTGCAGCGAGCGCATGACGCTGTCGTAGTTGTGCAGCGGCTCGCCCATGCCCATGTAGACCAGATTGGTGAGTGGCCGCTCACTAACGATTCCCTGAGCGCGCAGGTCGTCGTTGACCCGGTACACCTGGTCGCAGATCTCGCCCGCCGAGAGGTTGCGCACGAGGCCCATGGTGGCGGTCATGCAGAAGCCGCAGCCCATGGCGCAGCCCACCTGGGTGGATACGCAGAGCGTCCGCCGCACGCGCGTCTCGGAGTCGTCGTCGCTCGCGTCTGGATCGAAGCCTTCCGGGCCGGCGACGTCGGGCATGTAGACCGCTTCGATGAACTTTCCATCGTGGGTCTTCAAGCGATACTTGCGGGTGCCGTCGGTCGACTGCTGCACGGCATCGATGCTGAGGGCCGTGAGCTTTTCCGCGGCGAGCTTCTCGCGAAAGGCCTTGGGCAGATCGGTCATCGCGTCCAAAGACGCGGCACCCTTCTTGTGCAGCCAGGAGTAGAGCTGCTTCGCGCGATAGGGCTTCTCGCCCAGCCGCGCGACCAGGGCGTTCAGCTCTGGCAGTGAGAGCGAGCGCAGATCCGGAGCCGTCGCGAGCGGCAGCATCAGTGCACCTTCATCGGCGGCAAAGACGCGGACTTGTCGGCTGTCGCAGCCGTCTTCTCGGCCGGCTTGCGTGCAATCTCCACCTTCTGCACCCGCCTGTCGTCCGCGGCCTTCACCGTGAAGCTGAGCCCGCCCCACACCACCAGCGAGCCCGCCGGCGGCACGCGGCCAGCCGTCGCCGTGAGAAAGCCGCCCAGCGTCTCGTAGTCGCCGCCCTCGGGAAACTCGACGCCCAGGTGCTCTTCCAGGTCGCGAATGGAGATCTGCGCGTCGGCCAGGATGACGCCGTCGGAGAGCACGCGCCACTTCTTCTCTTCGACGTCGCTCTCGTCGTGGATCTCGCCGACGATCTCCTCGACCACGTCTTCCAGGGTGACGATGCCGCTGGTGCCGCCGAACTCGTCCACCACCACCGCGAGGTGCGTCTTGCGCCGCTGCATCTCGGTGAGGAGCTTCGAGACCTTCATCATCTCGGGCACGAAGAACGGCTTCTTCATGTACTTCGCGATGTGGAACTGCGCGGGCGGAATGCCCTTCTTGAGATCGACCAGCAGCGACTTGGCCTGCAGCACGCCGACGATCTCGTCCAGGCTGTCGCGGAAGACCGGAATGCGCGACAGCTCGCTCTCGGTGACGAGCTTCATCGCGTCGTCGTAGGTGGCGCCGTCCTCGAGCGCGATCACCTGCGTGCGCGGGATCATGATCTCCTTCACCAGCACCTCGGTGAAGGCCAGCACGGAGCTCAAGAGCTCTTCGCGCACCTTGTCGATGCTGCCCTGCTTCGCGCCCAACTCGATCAGGTACTCCAGCTCTTGCGAAGTGACCGACTCGCTGGCCACCACGCCGTCCATGCCCACCCAGCGCGAGAGCAGCCGCGGCACCTGCACCAGCACCCAGACGACCGGATAGAGCAGGTAGTAGAAGACCGCCACCACCGGCATGACCATCACCGCGAAGCCGCTCGCGTGCCGCTTGGCAAACGTCTTGGGCGTGATCTCGCCGAACACCAGGATGACCAGCGTCGCCGCGCCCGTCAGCAGCGCCAGCGCCTTCGCCATGCCCGCCTTTTCGGCCACGATAGTGACCAGCGAGCCCATGCCGACGTTGACCAGCGTGTTGCCCAGGAGCAGCGCGGCCAGGACGCGATCAGGGTGCTTCTGCCAGAGCTTGAGCAGCGACGCGCGCCGGCCGCCGCTGTCGAGCAACGCCTTGACGCGCGCCTCCCCGAGCGCGGTCAGCGCCGTCTCCGAAGAGGAAAAGAAGGCGCCGGCGCAGAGCGCCGCTCCTAGGGTGAACCACTGCCAGGTCGGAACCACGATCAGCCGATTCTAACGCGTACGGCCGTGAAACGCAGGCAAACGCCCGCCTGGCCGCCAGGGCAGCTGCCAACTAGTAATTCACCAGCTCCGTCGCGGCGAACCAGTAGGCGATCTCCGTCTTCGCGTTCTCGGCCGAGTCCGAGCCGTGGACGCTGTTGGCTTCGATGCTCTTGGCGAACAGCTTGCGGATGGTGCCTTCGGCGGCGTTGGCCGGGTTGGTGGCGCCCATCACCTCGCGGTTGCGCGCGACCGCGTTCTCACCTTCCAGCACCTGCACGACGACCGGCCCGCTGGTCATGTACGTCACGAGCGACTTGAAGAACGGCCGCTCCTTGTGGACCGCGTAGAAGCCTTCGGCCTCCGGCGTGGTCATGTGCATCATCTTCATCGCCACGGGCTTGAGGCCCACTTCCTCGAACTTGGCGATGATCTTCCCGATCG
>DATBAA010000298.1:0-4439 GCA_036271755.1 Myxococcales bacterium
TCCGCCGGCCGCTGGAAGAGCTCGTCGCTCTCGGCGCAGGAGCGGCAAGAGCTGCGCTACGCGGCGCTGCTGCACGACTTCGGCAAGGTGGGCGTGCGCGAGAACGTGCTGGTGAAGGCCAACAAGCTGGAGCCGCTCGAGCTGGAAAACCTGCGCGGCCGCTTCGAGACCATCTACGTGCAGGAAGAGCTGGCCGCGGAGCGCTTGAAAGTGCAGATGCTGCTCTCGACGCCTCCGGACGAAGGCCGCGGGCGCATCGCCGCCATCGACGCGCAGCTGGTGACGAAGCGGCGCGAGCTCTCGGAGATGTTCGAGTTCGTGCTCTCCTGCAACAAGCCCACCGTGCTCGCCGAAGGCCACTTCGATCGCCTGGGCGAGATCGCCAAGACCACTTTCCAAGGTCCCTTCGGCGGCGAGCAGCGCGGCTTCTTGTCCAACAACGAGGTCGTCAAGCTATCGGTGCGCAGGGGCTCGCTCACCGAGGACGAACGGCGCGAAATCGAATCGCATGTCACTCATACCTATCGTTTCCTGACGCAGATCCCCTGGACGCGAACGTTGAAGCGCGTGCCCGACATCGCCTACGGCCATCACGAAAAGCTCACCGGCCGCGGCTATCCGCGCAGCTTGAAAGACTCGGACATCGCGCTGCCCACGCGGATGATGACCATCAGCGACATCTACGACGCGCTCACCGCCAGCGACCGCCCCTACAAGCGCGCCATGTCCAAGGACAAGGCCTACGACATCCTCGCCGACGAAGCGAAGCGCGGCGAAGTCGACGGCGACTTATTGAAAGTCTTCATCGAAGCCGACGTTCCCGGCCACGCCTCCACCGAACCGTAGAGCTCTCTCTTCACTTCAACCGCTTTGCGGTTGATTGAAATCGTTACCTTTGGGCGGATTTGCGGGCGGCTTCGAATTCGTCGCCCGGCAGCCAGGACGGCATCTGCGGGGCGTTGGCGATTCGCAGGCCGACGATGAGCTGAAGCTGCGCGTCCTGGACGGCGCCCTCGAAGTTCCAGTCGCCGTGATACTCGTCGCTGGGCTGGTGGTAGTTGTGTTTTTCGAAGTCCAGCGACTGCTCGTCGCCCCAGCCCTGCGGCTTGCCCACGAAGTTGGGTCCGCCCACCGAATAGAGCGACGGAACGCCCACGCGCGCCATCGAGAACTGGTCCGAGCGGTAGTAGCCGCCGCGGTCCGGGTGCGCCTCGCCGTGCATCGTGCGGCCCTGCTCGGCGGCAACCTTCCTGGCCACGTCATCCACCGTCGACTTGCCCATGCCGGAGAGCCCGACGTCGCTGGTCTTGCCCCACTTGTTGAAGCTGTCGACGTTGATGTCCACCGCGATGCGCCCCGCTGGGAACGCCGGGTGCTGCGCGAAGTACTTCGAGCCGAGCAGGCCCTGCTCCTCGGCGGTGACGAAGACGATGACCGTCGATCGCTTCGGGGGCGCATAGGTCAGCGCGTGCGCGATGGTCAGCACCGCCGAGCAGCCCGAGGCATTGTCGAGCGCGCCGTTGAAGATGCCGTCGGTCGCGGGCGGCACCGGCGTCATGCGGCCCAGGTGATCGTGATGCGCGCTGTACATGACGGCCTCGGCCTTCAGCTTCGGGTCGGTGCCCGGCAGGATGCCCACCACGTTGGCGCTGCTGATGTTCTTGCGGATGATGGGCATGTCCAGCGTCAGCGTCGTGCCCAGCGGCACTGGCTTGAACCCCTTCTGATCGGCGGCGGTGCGCAGCGCGGCCAGGTCCTGACCGCCCAGCTTGGCCAAATTGATGGCGGCCGCGTCCTGGATCCAGCCCTGGAACTGCATGGTGTGCGGCTCGGCGTCGTTGGGCGGCAGGTCCTGGTGCGTGCCGTTGTTGGAGTTTGCCAGCACCTGCCACGGATAGCCGGCGCTTGGAATCGTATGGATCACGAACGCGCCCGCCGCGCCGTGTTTGGCGGCGTTGAGATATTTATAATCCCAGCGGCCGTACCAGAGGCGCACGCCCTCGCCCTTGAAGGGCGGATTGAAGTTCATCACGACGACGATCTTTCCCTTCACGTCGACGTCTTTGTAGTCGTCCCAGCCGTACTCCGGCGCGGTGATGCCGTAGCCGACGAAGATCATGGGCGTGTTCTGCAAGGTCGCGCGGTCGATGTGCGCGTTCGGCTCGACGATGAGATCCGACGCCGTGCCAATGCCGTTCGTCAGCTGCAGCGTCTGCGTGCCGGCCTGGAAGGCGATCTGCTTGGGCGCGTCGGCGTGCAATTCCACCAGCGGTACGGCCTGCAGAAAAGTCCCGTTGTCGCCGCCGGGCTTGTAGCCAAACGCCTCCAACTGCGCGGCCAGGTACTGCACGGCGATCGCGTCTCCGGGCGTCCCGGGCTTGCGGCCCTCGAGCAGATCGTCCGAGAGGAAGCGCACGTGGCCGGAGAGCTCAGGGGCGGTGATGCGCGCGGCGGTGGTCTTCTCCTGCGGCGTGATCGCGAGCAGTAGGGATACGAGTAGGTTCATGGCGCACTTCGCTACCCCGGCTCGGCGCCGATGGCAATGGGCCGCAAAGGGTCCGAGCTCCAGTCGCTCCATGATCCGATGTAGACCCGCGGCGGCGGCAGGCCCGCGAGCTCCATGGCGAAGGCGTCGTGACAGGCGGTGACGCCGCTGCCGCAGGACAAGATCGGCGCCTCGTACTGTTTGTACAAATCGCGCAGCTCCGCTGGAGACTTGAAGCGGCCCTGCGCGTTCAGGTTGTTGGCGAACGGCGCGTTGAACGCTCCGGGAATGTGTCCGGCGCGCTTGTCGAGCGGCTCCACCTCGCCGCGATACCGCTCGGGCGCGCGCGCGTCGAGCACGGGCGTCTGACCTCGCGCTTCGACTCCCTTCTGATCGACCAGCCGCGTCTGATCGAACGACAGCGCTCGCCTGGCCGCCGGCTCAATAGGTGGGACATCCGCGGTGAGTTTCAGACCCGCGTCGGTCCAGGCCTTGAGGCCGCCGTCGAGCAGCTGCACCTGGTCCTGCCCGGCGAGCTTGAGCATGAACCAGAGCCGCGCGGCATAGGCAGATGGGCCGTCGTCGTACACCACCACCTGCGTCTTGGGGCCGATGCCCAGGCGGGCGACCAGAGCGGAGAAAGTGTCGGCCGCCGGAAGAGGGTGGCGCCCAGGCCCTCCGGGCTGAGACAACTCCTTGTCGAGATCGACGAAGACGGCGCCCGGAATGTGGCCCTGGTCGTACTTTTCGCGACCTTTGGGCCAGCGCAAATCGACGATACGAACATCCGGGTGTGTCGAGAGCCATTCAGCGGAGACGAGCATTTTGTCCACCTTGGTCGGAAACGAGACTGCAGAGCACGCTTTGCTAAACTACCGCGAGGACACCAGGAGAGATCGCAAAGTGATTGCCGAGCGCTTGCTCGTCGTCGATGACGAGCTGCCCATCTTGCACGTTTTGCAACGGACCTTGGAGGCCGCCGGCTATCAAGTGACGGCCTGCAACGATCCGCATGAGGCGCTCGAGCTGCTCAAGCAGCAGCCGTATCAGGTGCTCTCGGCCGACTACATGATGCCCGGAATGTCGGGCGCGGAATTCCTCGCGCGGGCGCGCGTGATCCAGCCCGAGACGCTGCGCATCCTGGTCACCGCCGCCAACGACTTCAGCGCCGCGGTGGCAGCGGTGAACGACGGCGAGATCTTCCGCATCCTCTCCAAGCCCTGGAACCGCGTCGAGCTGCTCAGCTGCGTTCGCCAGGCGCTCGATACCTATGCGCTGCGCGAGCACAACCGGCAGCTCGGCTCCATCGTGCAGTCGCAGAACGAGGAGCTGGCCGCGCTCAACAAGGGTCTCGAGCGGCTGGTCGAAGAGCGCACCGCGAATCTGTTGGACGGCATGGTCGCCGTGCTCGACTACCGCGACACCGAGACGCAGTGGCACTCGCGCCGGGTCGCGCGCTTCACCGTGCGCATCGCGCGGGAGCTGGGAGTGACCGATCAGCAAGAGCTGCGGACCATCGAGATGGGTTCGCTGCTCCACGACATCGGCAAGATCGGCGTGCGCGATGCGGTGCTGCTCAAGCCCGGGCCGCTCGATCCGGAAGAGTGGGACGAGATGCGCGAGCATCCGCGCCTCGGCTGGGCGCTCTTGCAGCGCATCGATTTCCTGCGCGATGCCTCGCAGATCGTGCTGCAGCACCAGGAGCGCTGGGACGGCCGCGGGTATCCAGAGAGCTTGAAGGGCACGGAGATCGTCCTGGGCGCGCGGCTCTTCGCGGTGGCCGACACGTACGACGCCATCACCAGCGACCGCCCGTATCGCAAGGCCCAGCCGCACGCGGCGGCGGTGACGGAGATGAAGCGCGTCGCGGGCACGCAGCTCGACCCCGACGGCGTGACGGCCTTCTGCGACGTCCTGGAGAAGGAGTGGGCCGCCATCCGCAGCGAGGTGGAGA
>DATBAA010000299.1:0-3787 GCA_036271755.1 Myxococcales bacterium
GAGATCACCTATCTCGACGAGCTCACCGCGGACCGGCTCTCCGAGGCTTTGAATCACGGCCGCGTCCACGCGCTGGTCGGCGTCCCCGCGCTCTGGCAGCTGCTGCATCGCAAGCTGACCCAGGAGCTGGCCGCGCAGCCGCGCCTCGTCCGCGCCGCCATGCAAGCCGCGATGGCGCTGCACGGCGAGCTGCGCAACCGCACCAAGCTGAATGTCGGCAAGCTCTTGTTCTGGCCAATCCACAATCGCTTCGGCGGCAAGCTGCGGCTGCTCGTCTCCGGCGGCAGCGCGCTGCCTCCAGAAGTGCAGAAGGCCTTCCACGAGCTGGGCTTCGATCTCACCGAAGGCTACGGCCTCACCGAAGCAGCGCCGGTGCTCGCCGTCACCGCGCCGGCCAATCGTCTGAGAACCGGCACCGTCGGCCCCGCGCTGCCGGGCATCGAGTTACGCATCGACGAGCCCAACGCCGAAGGAGTCGGCGAGGTGTTGGCCAAGGGCCCCAACGTGATGGCGGGCTATCTCGACGATCCGCTGGCCACCAAGAGCGTCCTGGCCGACGGCTGGCTGCGCACCGGCGATCTGGGCCGCCTGGACAGCGACGGCCACCTGGCGCTGGTGGGCCGCAAGAAGGACCTGATCCTCGATGCCAGCGGCAAGAACGTCTATCCCGACGAATTGGAAGAGCTCTACGCGTCCGAGCTGATCAAAGAGCTGTCGGTCGTCGGCCTGCCCGACGGCAACGGCTTCGAGAACGCGGCCGCGCTGGTGGTGCCGCGGGTCTTGAAAGAGGGCGAGACGCGCGAGTCGCTGCGCGCGGAGATCAAGAAGCACTTCAGCGAGGTCTCTTCCGAATTGGCCGCGTGGAAGCGCGTCAAGATCATGCACTTCTGGGAAGCCGACCTGCCCAAGACGGCGACGCGCAAAGTGAAGCGGCCATTGGTTGTCGGTGAGTTGCAACGGTTGGAGAAAGCCACCGCGGCGACGCAGCTCTCTACGCAGCCGGCGGGCAGCGACGCCTGGCTCTTCGATTTGTTGGCTGAGCTGACACAGAAGCCGCGCGCTTCCATCAATGCGCAGACAAGGCTGGCGGCCGATCTCGGCTTCGACAGCCTGCTGCTCGCCGAGCTCTCGGCCGCGCTGGACAAGGCCGGCGTCAAAGCACCGGCTGAATACGGCGCCATTCAAACCGCGGCCGATCTCTCCAAAGCGTTGGCACTGCCCGACGAGCGCGAGCCTCTGGAAGCGGCGCCCGAGCCCGAGGGTGAGTTGCCGGTGCCACAGCCGCTGGCCATGGCCGGGCGCGCGGCGGTGACCTTCTTTGCGAAGACTCTGTACGAAGACATCTTCGATTTGGAAGTCACCGGCAAAGCCAACATTCCTTCGCACGCGCCGTTTCTCGTCGCCGCCAACCACAACAGCCACCTCGACGCGGGCCTGGTCAAAGTCGCGCTCGGCGAAGAGGGCAAGAAGCTGGCCTCTCTGGCGGCGCGCGACTACTTCTTCGACAACCCGTGGAAGCGGGCCTGGTTCGGCAACTTCACCAACCTCGTGCCCATCGAGCGGCGCGGCTCGTTGAAAGAGTCGCTGCAGATGGCGGTGCGCACGCTCGAGTACGGCTATCACCTGCTCATCTTCCCCGAGGGCACGCGCTCTCCTGACGGTCAGCTGCAGGAATTCAAACCCGCCATCGCTTATCTGAGCTTCGCGGCCAACGCCGACATCCTGCCCGTCTATCTCGAGGGAACGCACGAAGCGATGCCCAAGGGTTCGTTCGCGCCCGACCCGCGGAAGAATCGCAAGCTGAAAGTGCGCATCGGTCCGCCGCTGCTGCTCAAAGATCTGCGCGAGGCCACGCAGGGCATGGCGCGCTCGGCGGCGCACAAAGAAGTCACTCGCCGGGTGCGCGAGGCCATCGAAGCCTTGAAGAGGCAAGAGTGAAGCTCCTCGTCACCGGCGCCACCGGCTTTTTGGGCTCGACGCTCGTGCCCATGCTGCGCGCTGAAGGCCACGAGGTGCGCGCCATGTCCCGCAGCGGCGCGGGCGAAGGCGGCGTCAAAGCCGACGTGAAGGACGTCAAAGCCATTGAAGCCGCATTGAAGGGCTGCGACGGCCTCTATCACCTTGCGGGCCTCGTCAGCCGCGATCCGAAAGACGCGCGCAAGATGTACGAGCTGCACGTCGACGGCACGCGGAACTTATTGAACGCCGCCAAGGCCGCGGGCGTGAAGCGCGTGGTGCTGGCCAGCTCGTCGGGGACCATCGGCGTCTCGCCGGTGCGGCGGGTGGCGACCGAAGCGGACGACTATCCCATCGAGACGGTGGGCCGCTGGCCTTACTACCTGAGCAAGATCTACGAAGAGAAGATCGCCATCGAGACGGCGCGCTCGGGGCTGCCCGTCATCATCTTGAATCCCTCTTTGCTGCTGGGCCCCGGCGACTCGCGCCTGAGCTCCACGCAAGACGTCTTCCGCTTCTTGATGGGCCGCATCCCCGCCATGCCTCGCGGCGGCATTTCCTTTGTAGACGTGCGCGACGCCGCCAAAGCATTCGTGAAGGCGCTGACGCACGGCAACTCGGGCGAGCGGCATTTGCTCGGCGCGGCCAATTGGGAGTTCCACGACTTCTTCGGCCGCCTGGGCCGCATCGCGCACAAGCAGCCCACGCAGATACCCCTGCCCAGCTTCCTGCAGATCGCCGGCGCGCACTTGATGGAGCGCATCGCCCGCGAGCGCGGCCGCGAGCCCGACCTGCCGGCGGCCGACGTCGAGATGGGCGCCTGCTGGTTCTTCATCGATTCGTCCAAGAGCGAACGCCTGCTCGACTTCAAGCCGCGCGATCCGCTCGAGACCTTGAGCGAGACCGTCGCCTACGTGCGCAAACACTTCATCGCGGAGGGCTGATGCTGCTCTATCTGGTCCGGCACGCACAGACGGCCTCCTCGGCGGTGGACAGCTTCAACGGCCAGAAGGAATTGTCGCTGACCGAGCACGGCCGCGCCCAGGCCGCGCGCCTGGGAGAGCGTCTCAAGAGCGTCGAATGGGAGGCCGTCTATCGATCGCCGCTGGGCCGCACCGGCGAGACCGCCGCGCTGGTGGCGCCGGGCCGCGAAGCCAAGATTCTCCCGGGCTTGATTGAAATCAATTACGGCGCCTGGGAGGGCCTCTCGGTCAAGGAAGCCCGCGCGCTGGACCCCGCGCACTACGAAGCTTGGGAGAAGGATCCAGCGACCATCGGTCCGCCCGGCGGCGAGACCGCCAATCAAATCGCCGAGCGCGCGATGGCCGCTCTGGAAAAGATCCGCGCGCAGCACGAGGGCGCCGCCAAACCAGTCCTGGCGGTCTCCCACAAAGCCACGCTGCGCGTGCTGGGCGCCGTCCTCAGCGGCGGCTCCGCCGGCAAGTACCGCACCCGCTGGCCGCAAGACGAATGCGCGCTCAACCTGGTCGAGCTCCGCTTCGGCAAAGAGCCCTTCCTGCGCCTCTGGAACGACACCGCCCATCTCGGAATGGACCCGGGCGCCAACACCCGCGGCGGAAAGTAGAGCTTTCTCTTCGGATCAACCGCGAAGAACGCGAAGCGCGCGAAGGAAATCTTGTTTGGTTTCTTCGCGGCCTTCGCGGTGAAGTGTTTTTAGTCGCTGAGCTGCACGACTTCGCGGCCGCTGATTCCGAGTAAGTAGAGAATCGAATCCAGGCCCATTGCGGAGATTGCCGTATGCGCTGCTTCACGCAGCTTCGGCTTGGCGTGGAAGGCGATGCCGTGGCCGGCTTTCTGCAGCATCAACAAG
>DATBAA010000300.1:0-23497 GCA_036271755.1 Myxococcales bacterium
ATCTCCACGCCCGACTTCTGCGCCTTGTGCAAGATGCCGCGGGCGACGTCGACCTTGTCCTTCTCCACGCGCGATCCGCCGACCGGCTGGTGGCTCGCGGTCATGAACGTGTAGGCCATTGCGCCGCCGATGAGGATGCCGTCCACCTTGCCCATCAGCTGATCGATCACCTTGATCTTGTCGCTGACCTTCGCGCCGCCCAGGATGGCCAGGTACGGCTTCTTCGCGCCCGACAAGAGCGGCCGCAAGTGCGTCAGCTCGCAGGCGACCAGGTAGCCCGCGCCCCGCTGCGGCACGTGCCTCACCATTCCAACTGTCGAGGCGTGCGCGCGATGCACGGTGCCGAACGCGTCGTCGATATAGACGTCGGCCAGCGACGCCAGCTCGCGCGAGAAGGCGTCGTCGTTGGCCTCTTCCTCGGGGTGGAAGCGCAGGTTCTCGAGCAGCAGCACCTGGCCTTCGCGCAGGTCGGCGACGTTCTTGCGCACGCCATCGCCAACGCAGTCGTCGGCGATGGTCACGTCCATTCCGAGCAGCTTCTGCAGCACGGCGCCCGCCGGCTCCAGCGACAAGCCCTGCACGACCTTCCCGTCCGGCCGGCCCAGGTGCGAAGCCAGGATGACCTTCGCCCGCTTGCCGATGGCGTATTGGATGGTCGGCAGCGCGGCCCGGATGCGTGCGTCGTCGGTGACGGCGCCCGTCTTCTTGTCCAGCGGGACGTTGAAGTCCACGCGGATGAAGACGCGCTTCCCCGCCAGCTCCAGGCTCTCGATGGATTTGATCATTACAGCTTGGACGCGACCAGGATCGAGACGTCGATCATGCGATTGGAGAAGCCCCACTCGTTGTCGTACCAGCTGAAGACCTTCACGAACTTGCCGTCGTCGGCGACCTGCGTCTGGGTGGAGTCGAAGATGGAGGACGCCGGGTTGTCATTGTAGTCGACCGAGACGGTGAGCTCCTCGTTGTACTGGAGCACGCCCTTCAAAGCCCCGTCGGCTGCCGTCTTGAAGGCCTTGTTGATCTCTTCGACGGTGGTCTTCCGGGTCAGCTCGGCGGTGAGATCCACCAGCGACACGTTCGGGGTCGGAACTCGAATGGAGCTGCCGTTGAGCTTGCCCTTCAACTCGGGAATCACCTCGCCGATCATCTTCGCGGCGCCGGTGCTGCTGGGGATCATCGACAAAGCGGCGGCGCGGGCGCGGCGCAGATCCTCGTGCGGCAGATCCAAGATACGTTGGTCGTTGGTGTAGCTGTGGATGGTGGTCATCAGGCCGCGCTCGAGGCCGAAGCTGTCCATCAGGATCTTGGCGACCGGAGCCAAGCAGTTGGTGGTGCAGGACGCGTTGGAGATGACGTCGTGCCTGGCCGGGTCGTACTTCTGGTGGTTGATGCCGTAGCAGACCGTGAAGTCCTGGCCCTTGCCCGGCGCGGAGATGATGACCTTCTTGGCTCCGGCGGTGATGTGCTTGGCGGCGTCGGCCTTGTTGGTGAAGCGGCCCGAGCATTCGAGCGCCACGTCGACGCCCAGCTCTTTGTGAGCAAGCTCCGACGGGTCGCGCTTGGCGCTGACGGCGATCTTCTTGCCGTTGACGACGATGCCGTTTTCGGTGGCCTCGACGGTGCCGTCGAAGATGCCGTGGACAGAGTCGTACTTGAACAGATGCGCAAGCGTCGCGGGCTTGTCGATGTCGTTGATGAGCGCGACTTCGAAGTTCGCGTTGCGCTTCACTGCAGCGCGAAGGATGTTGCGTCCGATGCGTCCGAAGCCGTTGATCGCGAAGCGAGCCATGCCGTCTTGCCTCCGTTTTTGGGGGAGGCAGATTTAGACGGCGCGCTCCCTACCGTCAAGGCAACCCGACTATCTTGTTTGAAAAAAACAGAACCGCGAGCTCGCCCGCGGCGAGCGAAGCTAAGCAGCGCCCTTACGCTCGGCCTGCAAGTCCTGGGTGATGAGATCGATCAGCTCGGTGGAGATGGAGAGGAGCTGCTTCGGCGTGTACCCGCTGGCGCGCAGCTCCCGGTAGAACGACCGCGCCAGGATGCGGGCGCCGGCCGCCCGATCGATCTCGGCGACGCCAGCGTTCGTGTTCTGGTGGTTCGATACGGTGGGGGCAAGCTTCTCGGACACTTGGAACCTCGGTTGGGGTTCGTTCGCCATCTGTCTGTTGCAACACCTTTGCCGTTTACTTCAATCCCAGAGATTCCAATGAGTTGCAAGTCATGGAGCGCAATTTGGCGCACTGCGGTGCGAACTGGTTGACGCGCTTCTCCATAAGTTCTGGGTACAAGGTGCGTAATTTCTTACGCGGTGCGATGCGTCAAATCAGGCGTCTGACGGGTTGGCATTCCGGCAGGGCCTTCCTTAAGTTGCCGGGCGCATGAAGCTCCAGGTCAAGCAGGCGGACGGTGCTGGCGAGCTCACCGTGGGCACGCAGAAAGAGTTCCTGCAGCTCGTCAACCGCGGCGTCATCACGTCCGACGACCTGGTGCTGCGCGGCGAGCGCTGGGTGCCGGTGGCGCAGCTTCCCTGGATTGCCGGGATGGCGGTGGAGAAGAAGAAGGACAACAAGCGCCTCTTCTGGATCACGCTCGGCATGATGGTCCTGGGGCTCGTAGGCGTCTTTTATATCGAGGCGCACGCGAAGGAGATCGCGCTGAAGACCGGCGCCCTGCCCCCGGGAGCCGTTCGAGCCGTTCCGCGCTGAGTTTTGTGCTACGAAGCTGAGCCCATGGCGAAAGCGATTTGGGAGGGCAAGGAGTGCGACGTGCGCGTCGACACCGACCTGGAGGCCAACTGGTCGATCAGCATCCTCTCCGGTGAGTTCGACCCGGTGAGCCTCATCAAGCGCCCGGCGGCGCCCATCATCATGAAGCTGCGCGCCAAGTCGCGCTGGCTGGCCACCGAGGCCGGACTGCGCACGCTGAAGGCCCAGGGCAAGATCACCGAATACACGCTGGAGCCGCGCCCGCAGGCGGAGCTGGACGCGGACGCGGAGGCGAAAGCCAGGCTCGCCGCGAAGAAGGCCGCCGGCGCCAAGGCCGCTGCCGACGACGAGGAAGAAGAAGCCTGAGTCAGCCGGGCAGCTCACCAGCGAACGCGCGGCCGCCAGATCGCGTCGACGATCAAAACCAAAATCTCAATCAGCCAATCCATGTCTTCGTGACTTCCTAGCACGAGCCTCGAGGGCGCGCGCCGGCTCGGGTACACCCTCGTCTTCACGTCAATTGTGACATCGGTAAACAGCGTTTACGGAGCCCGGGGCCGGAGTCTGGAGCCTACGTCTTATGGATCGGGTCGATCCATTTGACGTCTTCCGGGGCCTCGACCGGCTGGATGTCCAAGTTGACCACCACCGGGTCCTGGCCGCTGCGGCACAGCACGCACTCCAGCGGCTCGTCGCGGCTGGCATTGATCTCCTGGTGCGGCAGGTACGGCGGAATGAAGATGAAGTCGCCCGGCCCGGCCTCGGCGGTGAACTCCAGCTTCTCTCCCCAGCGCATCCGCGCCTTGCCCTTCACCACGTAGATTACCGACTCGAGATCGCCGTGGTGGTGCGCGCCCGTCTTGGCGTTGGCGTGAATCACCACCGTGCCCGCCCAGAGCTTCTCAGCGCCCGCGCGCGCGAAGTTGATGGCCGTGGCGCGGTTCATTCCCGGCGTCTGCGCGGTGTTCGGATCGAGCTGGTTCGCGTGGATCACCCGGATGCCGTGATCGCGATAGGCCACGTGCGCCGCCAGCTCGACCAGCGAGTGCGCGTGGAAGTCCGGCTCCGCGTCAGGCTTCAAACCGCCGCGATCGAGCCAGCACACCGCGAGACCAAACTGCTTCGCGCCCGTCGCGTCCCAGCCGTTGCCGCTGACGAACAAAGTACCTTCTCGCGGAACCAACGAGTAGACGCGCCCGTCCGTTTTATAGGCCTTCACGTCGTCCGCGCAGTGGATCTCGTCGACGCTCAAGCCGCCGGCCTGCAAAGCGCTCTCGATCATGGCGCGCGTTCCATTCGACAGCACCAGCCGCTTCACGCCGGCCTTCGCCAGCTGCTCGAGCGCGGCCTTCGCGTCCGGATAGGGCGCGAGCGTGAGCCAGGCGTCGCTCAGCTTCTTTCGCATCGCCTCGGGAAGCGCAGGTTCGACTTGCTGCAAAGATCGCAGCGTCACCGCGTCGAACGGCTCATACTTGCCCGTCCGATTGAGCTCCCAGGTCAGCTCGATCTGCGCCTTGCGCCAGCGGCCGAGAAGCTCCGTGGCGTCCGAGCCGAGAATGGCCGACAGCCGCCCGGCGAGCCCGCCCACGTCGAGCAGCGTTCCATAGAGATCGAAAACGACGCGTTGGATGATCATGCAGCGCAGACAACCACGAAGCGGCGGACCTGTCAGTCCCCTGTGGTAGAGCTTTTTGCATGGAGCACTTCGCGCAAATCCGCGCGCTCGTCTCGCAGGTGAAGAGCCCGCACGTGCGGGCCCTGCTCGACGCGTTCCTCGACGATCCCGAGCTGCAGCCGGCCTTCTTGAAAGCGCCCGCGGCCATGCGCATCCACCATGCGTACCTGGGCGGCCTCTGCGAGCACACGCTCTCCGTGCTGCAATTGGGCTGGCGCATCTGCGATCACTATCCCCAACTCGATCGCGACCTGATCACCGCCGGCTGCCTGCTGCACGACTTCGGAAAGGTTCGCGAGCTCTCGCCCGAGCCGGGCGGAGGCTACACGGACGAAGGCCGCCTGGTGGGGCACATAGTGACCACCTGCCAGCTCGTCAGGGAAAAGGCCGCGGGCATCGAAGGCTTCCCGCGCGAGCTGGAGTGGCGCATCACGCACCTCATCGCCGCGCATCACGGCAGGCGCGAATATGGCAGCCCGAAAGAGCCCGTCACGCTAGAGGCCATGGTGGTCCACGCGCTGGACGATCTCGACTCGCAGATGAGCGCCTTCGCCCTGCTCTTCCAGGCCGCCGAGGCGGGCGCTGCATGGACCGACCGGAAGAACCAATATGGGCGCGCGCTCGCTGTCGCGCAGCCCGCCGGCACGGACGACAGGCGCTTTGGCGGGCAAGGGCTCTATCGAAGGGAGATGGATTAAACAATGCAGCCGTTCCAGCGCACCGCCGCCATCTTCGACATCGACGACTCGCTGCTCGACGGAAACGCCGGCACCATCTTCACTTCGTACCTCTATACCAACCGCGAAATGATTCCAGCCGTGCGCTCGCAGGTGCCGCGCGCGCTCTATGAATACGCCCGCAAGCGCTCCAGCGAAGCCGACATGGTGGCCTTCGGCAGCAAGTGCCAGCAGGGCATCCGCGTGGACCGCCTCAGAGATCTGGCGCAGCGCTGCTTCGAGCGGAACATCAAGAAGCGCGTCACCCAGGCGGGCCTGCGCACGGTGCGCAAGCACCTCCTGCAAGGGCACCTCGTCATCGTCGCCTCGGGCTCGCCGCAGTTCATCATCGACGAGCTGGGCCGGTTTCTTCACGCGCACGAAGCGGTGGGGACGCGCGCGCTCATCAAGCAGGGTATCTCCACCGACGAACTGGTCTCGCCCATCGTCTTCCGCGAGGGCAAGCGCGAGCGCGTCAAGCAGGTCCTCGCGCGCCACGCCATCGACGTGGAGCGCTGCTACCTCTACTCGGACAGCGTGGCCGACACCCCGCTCTTCGAGGAGGTTGGCTACCCGGTGGTGGTCAACCCCAAGCCTGCCTTCCGCGGCGAAGCGCTGCGGCGCGGGTGGGAAGTGGTCGAATGGAAAGGCCGCTGGAAGAACGAGCCCGAGACCGATCAGCTGGGCGAAGAGTGGCTGAGCTGGGAAGGCTAGGACGGACAAGGCTTCAACGGACTGATCGGCGTCAAAGGCTCCGGCTCCGCGACCGGAGCGTCGAGCACCTGCCAGAGTCGCCAGAGCGCGTCGGCCGCCTCGATGAACTCGTTGAAGTCGACCGGCTTGCGCACGTAGGCCGTGGCCCCGAAGCTGAAGCTGCGGGCGCGATCCTCGCCTTCGTTCGAGCCGGTGAGAATGGCAACCGGAAGGTTGCGCATTCGCGGGTTGGCGCGAATTCTCCTCAGCACTTCCAGGCCGTCGATGCGCGGCAGCTTCAGATCGAGCAGCACCAGCGCCGGCAAAGGCTTGGGGTTGGCCGCATAGCGGCCGGTGCCTTGCAAATAGTCCAGCGCCTCGATGCCGTCGTGCGCGACGACGAATTCACTCGAGGTGTCCAGCTTGCGAAACGCGCGCAACGTCAGCTTCTCGTCACTGGCGTTGTCTTCTACGAGGAGGATGACCTTCCTCATTCGCTCTCCACGGGCGATGCCAAAATCGAGCCCCCGGCCTGAAAAGCCAAAGACCCGCTCAAGGTTGTTGAAACGGAGGCCCGAGCTAGTTCTGCGCGGTGGTAAAGCCCGCGTCGACGATGGCCTTCTCCAGGTCTGCCCGCTTCACCTTGCTGTCTTCGTAGGTGACGCGCACCCGGTTGTTGTCCTTGTCGGCCACTGCCGTCTTGACGCCCTTCATCTCCTTGAGAGCGGCTTCGGTCTTGGCGGAACAGCCGGCGCAGTGCCAGCCGGTCACCTTGATGGTCTCGGTCTTTTCAGCGGCAAACGCCCCGAGGGAGAGGGCGGTCGCGAGCAACGTTCCTGCGATGAAGCTCTTCATGGGTTGGGTCCCCTTGCCGCGAATGACTCGCGGCTTGATTTCTGATTCAAGACCATCAGCCCGGTAAGTGCAAGACCCGACGCGCGTTCTCCGTCGTTGCACGCCCGATTTCCCACAGAGTAGTACCCCGTAGCCCGGCCAGCCGCGCGGCGGTCAATGCCACGAAAGCAGGCTCGTTCTTCTTGCCGCGATGAGGGACGGGCGCGAGGAACGGACAATCTGTTTCAATCAGCAAACGATCCAGCGGGGCCCGCGTCGCCGCATCGCGGACGGCGTCGGCGGTCTTGAAGGTGAGGACCCCCGAGAAGCTCAACGACATGCCCAGGTCGAGATAGCGCTGCGCCGCGGTCCAATCGCTGGTGAAGCAATGGATGACGCCGCTCTTCGGGCCCAGCTCGGCTTTCAGGATCCCGGCCGTCTCGACGTCTGCCTCGCGCGTGTGCACGACCAGCGGCTTGTCCAGCTCGCGCGCGAGGCGGATCTGCCGGATGAACACCTCGCGCTGCACGTCGCGCGGAGAGTGGTCGTAGTGGAAGTCGAGCCCGCATTCTCCTACCGCGACCACTTCGGGCTGCGAGCACTGCTCCTTCAGCAGCGCGAAGTCGGCTTCGGTGGCCTGGGCGGCGTCATGCGGATGGATGCCCGAGGTGGCGCTGAAGTAGGCGCGCTCCTGCCGGGCCCAGCGGATGGCGCGCTCGGCCCCGGCCATGCCCTGCTCCTTGCTCCACTGACCGACCGCGACGATGTGCACCAGCCCGGCCGCGCGGGCCCGCACGATGAGATCGTCCGGCGCTTCGTCGAGGTGGGCGTGCGTATCGATCAACATCACTTCGGCTCCGCTGCGGCCTTGGCTTCGGCAACGAGCTGCCGGCAAAGCTCTGCCAGCTCGTCGTCGCCTGTGGCCAGCAGCTCCAGCTTCGCGATCGCGCCCAGCTCGGCCAGACCTTCGGCCGCGTCCATGCGCAGGTCGGGAGCGGCCTCGACGTCTTCGGCGATGGCCGAGAGCCGCTCCTCCGCGCCGGGCGCCTTCAACCTTCCCAACGCGCGCAGAGCCGCGCCACGCGCCGGATCGTCCTCCGTCTCGGAGAGCTCTTCCAGCGCCGGAATGGCCTCGTTCACGCCCAGCCTGCCGGCCCACTCCGCCGCGATGGGGCGATCGTCTCCTCCGGCCGCGACGCGCTCCGCCAGCCAGCCGTTGCCGCGGGCGTCGCCGAAGCGGGCCAGCGCGGCGGCGGCCATGGTCTTGTCGAACGGCTCCAATGACTCTTCTTCGAAGAGCGCCGCGATCTCCGGCACAGCGGCAGCGTCGCCCAGCGACATCATCGCGGTCAGCGCCTCCTGCCGCCGATAGCCGTCGCCCAGCGCGGCCGTCAGCTCGGCCAGGCCTGCCGCGTCCTGCTGGGTGGCGAGCGCGCAAGCCGCCGAAAAGCGCGTCGACTCGTCGCTGGAGGCCGCCGCCGCCCGAACCTGCGCCCGCGCCGTCTCGCCCGGCAGCAGCACCGCCGCGGAGATGGCCGCGAGCCTGACTTGCGGGACCGGGTCGGCGAGCAGCGCGAGCACACCGGAGGCGCAGCGCTCCAGATTCTCGGGCTTGCGCAAGAGTTGCACGCCGTGGAGCGCGGCCCTGCGCACCAGCGGCTCCGCGTCGTCGAGCAGCTCGGGCAGCTTGGGCGCAATGGCCTCCGCCGCCGCCACGTCTCCGGCCCGCCAACGCTCGAGCAAGGCGCGCGAGGCGTCGATGCGCAGGCCGCCGTCCTTGGCGGTGAGCGCGCCGGCCAGCTCGGAAGTCTCGACGCCGGGCTGCAGCTCCGGGTCTTCTTCCTCGATCGCCTCGGGCTCCGGAGCTTTCTTGCCGCCCAGCCAGGAAAAGAGGCCCATCACTTCACCTTGGCGCCCGGCGCGATGTCCGCGGGCAGCTCGAGGACGGTGTGCTCGCGCGTTCCGCCGCCCGAATAGAGGACCATGCCGTGCGAGACCAGCCCCTTGCCGAAGTCGCGCGGCGGCAGGTTGGCCACCACGCAGACGACCTTGCCCACCAGCTCTTCCGGTTTGTACGAAAGCGCGACACCGCTGACGATGCTGCGCGGTTGGCCTTCGCCCAGGTCGATGGCCATCTTGATCAGCTTGTCCTTCTTGGGCACCTTCTCTGCCGAGAGCACTTTACCGGCGCGGAGATCGACCAGCGCGAACTGCTCGATGTTGACGGGCGGCGCCGCGGGCTCCACCTCGACAGGCTTTGCAGTCTCCGGGCCGCGGGCTCCAGGAGAGACAGGGCTTTCGGACGGCCCGACGAACTTGGCCGCCAGCTTGGCGATGTCGGTCTCTTCAATTTTCCGCACCAGCGGCTTCGGCTCGGTAAGCTGATGGTTCTGCAGCCAGTCGAAGTTGCCCCAAGGGCCCAGCGGCGCGTTCAGCTGCGCCGCGACCCCGCCCGCGAACTTCGGCACAATCGGCTCCAGCCAGCGCGCGCAGAAGCGGGCGACGTTGGCGGCGACGGTGAGCTCCCAGAGCGCCGCGTCCTTGTCCGACTTGAACAGCTCCCACGGCTTCTTGTTCTGCAGGTGCTGATTGCCCCAGCTGGCAAACTCCAACACCTCATTGATGACCGCGCGCGTGTCGCACTTGTCATAGAAGCCGCGGATGCGCGCTTCCCGATCTTCAATGCCGCTGAAATTCGCCTGCGCGTCTTTCGGCATCGAGCCGAGCTTGCCGCCGTTCTTCCAAATCAAGGACAGCGCGCGGTTGGCCAGGTTGCCGACGTTGTTGAGCAGCTCGCCGTTGACGCGATTCTTGAAGTCGTTGAGCGAGAGATCGATGTCGCTCGGAGTCGGTCCGAGATTCGCGGCATAGAAGAAGCGCAGCCACTCCGGGTCCAGTCCCGCGGCCGTATATTCAGACGCGTTGATGAAGGTGCCGCGCGACTTGCTCATCTTCGCGCCCTCGACCGTCAGCATGCCGTGGACGTGCACCCGCGCCGGCACCTTCCAGCCCGAGCCCTTGAGCATGGCCGGCCAGAAGAGCGTGTGGAAGTAGACGATGTCCTTTCCAATGAAGTGAATCACTTCGCCCGGAGCGTCCGCGCCCCAGAACTCTTCGACCTTGCGAGGCGGGCTCTGCAGCTCGCACCACTTCTCGGTCGTCGAGAGGTAGCCCACCGGCGCGTCCAGCCAGACATAGAAGTACTTGGCGTCCTCGCCCGGGATCTTGAAGCCGAAGTAAGGCGCGTCGCGCGAGATGTCCCAGTCGCGCAGCGGCTCGTTCAGCCACTTGCCCAGCGAGTTGAGGATCTCTTCCTGCAAGCGGCCGGGCGTGCTGGTCCACTCGCGCAGCCACTCCTGGTGATTGCCCAGCTTGACGAAGTAGTGCATCGAGGTGCGCCGCTCGAGCTTGTCGTTGCCGCAGATGGCGCAGTGCGGGCTTTTCAAGGCCGTCGGCTCGTAGGCGCTGCCGCAGTTCTCGCAGTTGTCGCCGTACTGGTCGGGCGTGGCGCAGACCGGGCAGATGCCGCGGATGTAGCGGTCGGGCAAGAAGCGCTTGTCGACCCCGCAATACATCTGCTCGACGCCGCGCTGCTCGATGTCTCCGCGCTTGCGCAGCTCCTCGAAGATGAGCACCGAGTACTTCTCGTTCTCCGGCGAGTGCGTCGAGTAGAAGAGATCGAAGCCGATGTTGAAGGCCTTGTAGTCCGCGGCGTGCTCTTCGTGGATTTTCGCGATGTACTCTTCTGGAGGAACGCCGGCCTTGCGCGAGCTGATCTCGATGGGCGTGCCGTGCGTGTCGTCGGCGCAGATGAAGACGCACTCGTTGCCCATGGCCTTGCGCGCCCGCACGAAGATGTCGGTCTGCACGGACTCGACGAGGTGGCCGAGGTGGATGCTGCCGTTGGCATAGGGCAGCGCATGGGTGACGAGAGAGCGGGACATGGTGGCGCCTTGTAACAGCGAACGAAGCGGGTCTCAACGAGCGCAGACTTCGGTCAGCAGGCGCTCCATCGAGAGCCGCGCGTCGGCGCCGTTCTTCAGCTCGAAGTCCATCTCCGCGCAGCGCACCAGCATCTTGCGCCAGAAGGCGCGCGGCTTGCGGCGGCAGCGTTTGTATCCAAGCCAGGCGGCGAAGGGATGCGGCACCTTCTGCTTCTTTTCCGACAGCTCGGTCTCCAGCTGCGGGAAGACGCGCGACTGGAACTCGTTGTAGCCCAGCTCGCGCGGCGCCTGCCCCGCGTAGCGCGCGCTGTCGGCCAGGGCCTTGCGCATGGACGAGGCCACGCTGCCCAGGAACGGCAGCGCGACGGAAGATGCATTTGCTTTGCGGCGCAGCTCGTCTCCGAAGAGCTGCAGCGCCTTGCCCAGATCGCCCTCGCCTACTGCTTCGGCCAGCGCGAAGAACTCCTCTTCGCGGACCGGCGCCACAATCGCGATGACATCGTCCCGGGTGATCAAAGGCTTCTCGCCCACGAACGAAGCCAGCTTCTGCAGCTCGCCCGCGATCAGCCGCAGGTCGTCGCCCAGCCGCTCCTTCAATTCCAGATCGGCGTCCTTGGCGAGCTTCTTTCCCAGCGGCTTCAGCTCGTGCTCGACGATGCCGGAGATGTCGAGCGTGTCGATGGTGCGGCCGCGCCGCTCGGCCCGGCGCTTGATGTGCGCGCCCTTCTCGACCGCCAGCCGCACCAGCGGATGCTTCGCCGGCAGCGACTCGGCCACCAGGATCAAGTGCGTCTTTGGCGGCAGCCCGCGCTCCACCGCCTTGAGCAACACTTCAAGGTCTGCCGGCGGGGCACTCACATTTTGCTGCAGCGCCCAGGCCGACAGCTCTTGCAGCCACGGCTTGTCGGTGTCGTCCGGGGCAGCGCCGATCTCCTTGCGCCACTTCGCCGCCGACGCGCCGCTCTTGAGGCCGAAGGCGATCTCCAAAGCGCCCCAGCCCGCCGGCCGCACCAGCTTGAGCAGCCGCCGGGCGCCGTCGCGCTGTCGCTTGCCCTGCCAGAGCTCGCGCGCGCGGGCGAGCTCTTTTTCCGCGTCGACTTCTTCCGCGAAGGCGTCCGCGCCCTCGACCAGCACGGCCTTGGGCGCGGGAAACATGGCGATGGTGACCAGGTGCGACGAGATCTCCCGGGCTCCGGCGCTGGCGTCCAGCAGCACCAGGTTCAAGGCCCGGTCCTGCTCGGGCACCAGCGCGTCGGCCAGCTCTCGCGCGGCGCTGCGGGCCAGGTACTCGTCGCCCTCGAAGAGGTAGACCGGCAGACCTTTGCCGTTGCGGGCCTGATCGAGCAGGTCGGGCAGCTCAGCCATGGCGCAGCTCCCGGGCGTGCAGGAAGAGCCGCTCCAGCTGCAGCCGGCCGTTGCCGTTCTGCTCCAAGGCCTCGATCACCTCGGCGCAGAGCGCTGCCTGGTCCAGGAGCGCCACCGGCTTTACGCGTCCCGCTACCTCGTCGGCCAGCGGACGCAGGTCGCGCGATTCGAGCACTTCGTCGGGAGCGCCCGCCTGCGCCACCAGCAGATCGCGCGTCCAAGCCTGCACTCCCAGCGCGACGGCCAGCGCAGCGCCGCGCTCGCCGTAGCTCTCGGCCAGATCGAGCGCCGCCCGTTCGTCGGAGGCGGCCAGCGCTTTCTCCACGTCCTGCAGCAGCTCGTTCCGCTCGCCCTCTTCGGCCAAGGCCCGCGAGAAGCTGCCCTGCGCCCGCGCGGCCCGCTGGGCAGCCTCCGCGGCAGGCACTCCGTCGCGCACCAGCCGCTCGGCCAGGAAGTGCTCCGGCACCGGCCCCAGCTGCACCCGGGCGCAGCGCGAACGGATGGTGGGCAAGAGCGCGTCCGGGTTGGCCGAGACGAGCAAGAACGTGGTCGCCGAGGGCGGCTCCTCCAACGTCTTGAGCAGCGTGTTCTGCGCGCGCTCGTTCATGGCGTCGGCCGGCAGCACCAGGGCAATCTTCCGCCGGCCCCGCAGCGCCGCCAGGGAGAGCCGCCTGGCCAGCCCGCGAATCTCGTCGACGCGGATCTCCTTGGACGCTGTGCCCTCCAGGTCTGCCTTGGAGGCGAGGCCGCGCGAGATCAGGTCCGCCTGGCTCATCACCAGCTGCACGTCGGGGAAATTGCCCCGCTCGATGGCCTTGCAGTGGTCGCACTGCTCGCAGGGGCGGGCAGCCGGGTCTGCCACTTCACAGTTGGCGGCCCGCGCGAAGGTGCGGGCGATCAGCTCTTTTCCCGTCCCGTCGGGCCCCGCCAAAAGGTATGCGTGGTGGACGTGATCGCGCAAGAGCGCCGAGCGCAGCTGCTTGACCGCGCGATCCTGCCCAACGATCGAAGCCCATGGCGAGACCGAACGCATTGAATCCGCGTTCCTACACATCGTCGAAGGAACGCGCAACGCAAAGCAGCTCTCTTGCTATGGTGGTGCTCATGCCCAGGCCGGCACTCAAACTTCTCGTGGTAGCCCTGCTCGCAGCGACCGCCTGCAGCTCGCAGGACAACATCGTCTTCGGGCTCACCGCCGCGGGCAGCACCTCCGGCGGCCAGGTGTGGCCCATCATCGGCTTGGAGAACATCAACAGCGTCATCGGCAGCCAGGTGTCGCTCTTCGACGCGGACGGGCACCCCACCGGCGACCAGGCCTGGGTGGTGATCATCAGCGACCAGGACGACTTCTGCGCCAAGCTGAAGGCCAACCGGAACCTGTTCCGCGAGCCGCCGCCCTTCGGCTACCAGGCGCTGCTGCTCTTCATTCCCGCCAACCGCATCGGCACCTTCGTCATCGGCAGGCCCGGCGACGAGGGCACCTTCGCCGAGCTGATCGCCTCCGCCGGCCCGCCCTCGGCGCCCGCGCTGCCGCCGCCGGTCTTCACCACCCCGCCCACCCAGGTGATCCTGGAGAACATCTCGCTCACCAACTGGGACGACGGCGCCGCCACCGGCACCTTCGACCTGGGCTTCGTCAACCCCATCAACACGCAGACCTACGAGTTCTCGGGCAGGTTCACCGGCGACTCCTGCGACGGACTGGACGGCACCATCCTGCCTTGACACCCGGCCGAGTTTCACTCTAGTTGACCGCCTCATGGCGCAGGCGCTCACCACCGATCAGGCCGCCGTCGTTCCACCGCAACCCCGGGTCATCGCTCGCGACTTCATCCTCGCGCGGCTGGGCTCGCTCTTCGCCTTCGCGCCGCTCGGGGTGTGGACCCTGGTCCACCTCTGGCACCAGCTCGCCGCGTACGAGTCGGCGCAGGCGTGGCAGACCGAGGTAGAGCACCACGGCAGCGACGCCGGCGCCTTCCTGACCTTCGGGGTGGTGCTGATTCCGCTGGTCTGGCACACCGTCTGGGGCATCGGGCGCATGTTCAAGAGCCGCCCCGCCGTCGCCAACCGCGGCTTCTCCAACATCCGTTACATGGTGCAGCGGCTCTCGGCCATCGGCCTGTTGCTCTTCCTGGGCGCCCATCTCTACCTGGCCTGGTTCAAGCCGCGCTTCCTCGAAGGCCACCCCGAGGCGTTCGACGAGATCGCCGGCGAGATCCGCAACCACGGGCCCACCACCGTCGTCTACGTGCTGGGCATCCTCGCCATCGCGTACCACCTGGCCAACGGGCTCTGGTCGTTCCTCACCATGGGATGGGGCATCACGGCCAGCAAGGCCGCGCTCTCGTGGATGGAGAAGGTCTCGGTGCTCTTCTTCCTGGTGCTGCTCGTCATCGGCTGGGCGGCGGTGTACGGCCTCTACGCAGCCGGCGCGCCTCAGGGCTGAAGCGGGCGCTTCTCGGCGTTCTGCACCAGCACGGTTCCCAGCGGCACGGCCAGGTACAAGATCGTGTTGGCGGCAATGGCTGCGCCGCGGTTGACGTTGAGCGCGCCCATGGTCAGACCCGCGCCGATGGCCACGGCCTCCGAGCCATAGGCGCCAACGGTGGCCCACCCCAGCGGCGAGTCCCAGGTGTCGCTGGTCTTGCCGACCGCCCACGAGCCCAGCGCGCTCGCCAAGGGGGCCAGCGCGAAGCAGATGGCCGCGCCCGCGAGGCCGCCGGTCGCGCCGCTCAGGGACACCTTGCCGGTGTCCGACACGGCGACGCTTCCGCTGCCCAGGAAGCCGACGCCGGCCGCGTTGACCAAGGTGTACGAAGCCAACGCCGCCCCATATTCGGCCAGCCCGCGAAGCGGCTCTCCCCGCGGCTGCGCCCGGGCGACGATAGCGGCGTCCGCTGCGTCGGTGTAGAGCGCGGCGCGCGGCACCGGAGCTGCCAGCAGGGCGAGCAAGAGAGCGAGCATGCCCGGACGCTAGGGACGCTCCGGCTGGGCGTCAACCCGCTGCAGCTGCTTGTGCTCGCGGGCAACAGCCCGGAGCAAATAAGCCACCACCGCCACGTTGAGGATGAAGAGGACGAAGCGAATCCAGGTGGGCCGCCACATCAGCTCCCACAGCTCCCAGGGCAAGAGCGAGCCGGTGGCGATGACCACCAGCCACGGCGCCCACCACTTCTGCGCCCGCAGCGCGATGCCCTCCACCGCGGACAGCACCGCGTCGCCGTAGGCAAGGACCGCGATGGCTTTGACGTGGGAGCTGGTGCCGCCCTTGACGATGAGCGTGGCGGCCGTCAGCGCCCAATGGCGGGCGAAGTGCTCGAGGATGAATTGCGCCAGCTCGGCGGCGCCGGCCTCTGCTCCGCGAAGGACCAGGTAGCTGGCGGCCACGCCCAGCAGCAGCTCCGCCACCGCCTTGAAGAGCTTGTAGGCGATGATGGCCTGTACGCCGGCGTCTTTCTTCATGCCTTTCCAGGTTAATCGCTGTGGCGCGCGACCGCGAGTTCGACGCCCTCGCACAGCTCAGCGAGGCCTTCGCCTTCGCCGCGCCAATCGGGGGTGAGGCCCGCGGCCAGGGCCGCGCCGGCGGCGGTGGGTCCCAGGCAGGCGATGGCGCTGCGCTCGGCCGAGCGGGCTCCGACGAGCTGTACGAAACCGCGCACCGCGCTGCCGCTGGCGAAGGTGATGGCATCGACGAGGCCGTCCTGGAGGGCGCGCAGGGCGCGGGGCTCGGCCAGGGGCGGAACGATCGTTTTGTACAAAATGAGCTCTTCGACCTCCGCGCCGGCCGCGCGCAGTCCGGCCGCCAGGGCCGGGGTGCTGCGCTGGGCGCGCGGCAGCAGCACGCGCTTGCCGCGGACGGAGTCGCCCAGCTCGCTCACCAGCGCCTGCGCGCCCGCGCCAGATTTTGGGAAGACGACCTGTCCGCCCAGGACGCGGGCGGTGGCCTCGCCTACGGCCGCGAGGGGCGTTTTGTACAGATCGGCGCAGAGGGCCAGCAGCCGGCGGGCGCCGTGCGGCGACGAGACCACGACCAGATCCGCGTTTTGTACAAATTGCCCGACCCGCGCCACGCCAGGTCCGTCTTCGAATGCGATGCAGGGCAGCCGCACCGGCATCGCCCCGCGCGCCCGCAGCAGCTCCTCCAGCTCCGCGCACTCCTCCGCCGCGCGCGTCACCAGCACGCGCTTGTCCTGCAGCGGTCCGGTCATGCCTTCTTCGGCGGCGGCAGCCCGGGGATGTGCAGCCGCGCCGCCTCCAGCAGCGCCGCGCCGCCCTGGGCCAGCAGCGAGTCGGCGACTCCGCGCCCCAGCGTCTCGGGGTCGGTGCCGCGAGCCTCGGCCCGCAAGATTTGTACGTTCTCGCCCGTCGGTCCGCCCAGCACCGACCGCAGCCAGATCCCGCCCGGCTCGAGCACCGCGAAGGCCGCCACCGGCACCGTGCAGCCGCCCGCCAGCCGCTCCAGCACCGCGCGCTCCGCCCGGACGCAGGTCGAAGACTCGGCATCGTTCAGCTTCTGCACCGCCTCGTGCCCGCGCGAGCCGCGCAGGGTCTCGATGGCCAGCGCGCCCTGCCCGGCCGCCGGCAGCGACAGCTCGATGGGCAAAATCTCGGTGACCTGCCCATCCAGGCCCAGGCGCTTGAGACCCGCCAGCGCCAGCACCACCGCGTCCAGCTCTCCGCTGGTGGCCTTCGAAAGCCGGGTTTGTACGTTTCCGCGGACGGCGACAATCTCCAGATCCGGCCGCGCCGCCCGCAGCTGCATGGCCCGCCGCAGCGAGCTGGTGCCCACGCGAGCCCCGCGCGGCAGATCGGCGAAGCCGCGCGCCGCCTTGGCAATGAGCGCGTCCCGCGGATCCTCTCGCGTCATGAACGCGCTCAGGACGAGCTCTTCCGGAATGGCGAACGGCACGTCCTTGGCGCTGTGCACCGCCAGGTCCGCCCGGCCGTCGGCCAGCGCCCGCTCCAGCTCCTTGACGAAGAGCCCCTTGCCGCCGGCCTCCGCGAGCGAGCGATCGAGGATGCGATCTCCCTCGGTGGACATGGGCAACAGCTCGCAGTCGCCGAGCAGCTCCTGCACCCGCCGCGCCTGCCAGAGCGCCAGCGCGCTCTTGCGCGTCGCGATCCGAAGCATGTCTGTCTAGACCTTCCTCTTGAACGCCACCACGGTGTCGGCCTCGGCCGCTTTTTCCGGCACCTCTTCGACCAGCCCGAAGAGCGTCGCGGCGGCGTCCGCCAGCGGCCCCGCGCCTTCCGAGCGCAGCTTCGCCGTCGGCCCGTGCAAGAGCTTGTTGACGATGGCCGCGGCCATGGCCCGCACGCGCTTCTGCTCGCTCTCGCCCAGGCCCGGCAACCCCGACAGGGTCTTCTCCACCTCTGCCTTTGCCAGCGCCTCGGCATATGCCCGCAGCTGCGCCAGCACCGGCAGCGACGCGCGCTCCTGCGCCTGCGCCAGCAAGGCCTTCAGCTCTTCCTCGACGATCTCCTCGGCCCTGCCGACGTGGGCCGTGCGCGCCTCGCCGTTGCGGGCGGCCACGTTCTCCAGGTCGTCCAGATCGTAGACGTAGACGTTCTCCAGCTCGTTGGCGCTGGGCTCGACGTTGCGGGGCAGCGTCAGGTCGACCAGGAAGATGGGCCGGTAGCGGCGCGCCTTGAGCGCCTTGGCCATGGCGTCGCGGGTGACGACGAAGGCCGGCGCGGCGGTCGAGCAGAGCGCCACGTCGGCGCGCTCGAGCAGCTGCGGCAGATCTTCCAGCATCACCGGCACGCCCGAGACTTGCTGCGCCAGCTCCTCGGCGGCCGAGAAGCTGCGGTTGGCCACCAGCAGCTCTTGCGCTCCGGCGGCCCGCAGCTCGCGCGCCGCCAGCTGCCCCATCTCGCCCGCGCCGATGAGCAGCACGCAGCGGCCCGTCAGATCGCCCAGCAGCTTCTTCGCCAGCCGCACCGCCACGCTGCTGATCGACACCGCGCCGCGCGCAATCTCCGTCTCGGTGCGCACCCGCTTCGCCGCCGACAGCGCGCGCTCCACCGCGCGGCCCAGCAGCGGGCCCAGCGCGCCGCCCTCTTGCGCGCGGGCCGCGGCCTCCTTCACCTGCCCCAGGATCTGCGCCTCGCCCACCACCATCGAATCGAGGCTGGCGGCCACCCGGAAGAGATGCCGCAGCGCCTCGTCGTCGAAGCGGCAGCGCGCGTGCGAAGCGGCCTGCGGCCCCAGCCGCTCCAGCAAGTCCTCGCCTGGGCCGCGGCCGTCGGTGACCGCGAAGATCTCCAGGCGGTTGCAGGTCGAGAGCAGCATGGCCTCGCGCACTCCCGGCAAAGCCCGCAGCTCGCGCAAGCGCTCCTGCACCTGCGCCTCGGGAACAGCCAGCTGCTCGCGCACCGCGATGGGCGCTTCCCGGTGCGAAAGACCGACGCAGACCACCGTCACGCCGTACCTCCCGGCGCGGTCCCTGCCGACAGCAGCCCGATATAGGTGCAGACGACCAGCGCGAACCCCGCCACCACCAGCATCGCCACGCGGCGGCCGCGCCAGCCGGCAACCAGCCGCGCCTGGATCAACGCGGCCAGCAGCGCCCAGGCGAGAATGGCGAAGCCCTGCTTGGGCGCCATCGGCATCAGCGCGCCTTCGGCCTGCTTGGACACCAGCGAGCCCGTGGCGATGGCCAGCGACAAGAAGACGAAGCCCCAGACCGCCAGCCGATACCCGGCGCGATCGATCAGCTCCAGCGAAGGCAGCCGCGCGATCAGCCTTCCCGGCCGCTTGGACTTCACCTGCTTCTCGCTCGCCAGATAGAGGATGGACAGGCCGAAGGCCAGCGCCAGCGCCGCCGTCCCCAGCGCCGCCGAGCCGACGTGCACGAAGAGCGCGGCCGAGTGATAGAGCTGCGGCGCCACCGCCCGATCGGTCGAGCGCACCAGATGCGCCGGCACCATGACAGCGACGGTAAATGGGGCGATGAACGCTCCAGCGACGGGGATCTCGTAGCGCCAGTCGAGGATCAGGTAGCCGGCGACGGTGACCGCCGCCAGGAGAGAGAAGAGCTGTCCGCCCTTCCAGGCCTCCGCGCCAACTCCCAGCTCGGTGATGCCGAACCCCGCCGCGAAGGCCGCGAAGTGCACCAGCACGCCCAGCAAGAGCAGCAGCCGCCCGGCCCGCGCCCAGCCGGCCTGCGCGCGCACCAGCCAGGTCAAGAACGCCGCGGCGCCCCCCACGTAGGCGAGGAGCGCGATGTGGACGAGGACGGTGGTCATGATTGGCCGCTACTGCAGGTTGTCGAGCAGGAACTGCGCAAGCATATCCTGCTCGCCGGGCTTCTTCTCTTTCTCTTCGGAAGGGACAGCCGGCGGCTCGGCCTCGGCCTTCGCCTCGGGCGGCGGCGGTGGGGGCTGCGCGGCCGCGGGCTTTGCGGCCGGCGGCGGCTGAGAGACGGTGGCGGCCCTGCGCAGCGCGTGCGCGTCGGCGAGGAAGCCCTGCTGCACCTGGTAGGCGACCTCGCCCAGAATCACCGACTCCATGTAGTGCTCGGCGCCCATCTGCTTGAGCGCGTCGGTGGTCTTCACTTTTTGCAGCAGGCCGGTCACGTCCTCGCCCGCTTCCATCTTCATGAACCGGACCGCGCTGGTGAGCGCGAAGTTCTTGCCGTCGCCCAAAATGGTCAGGACGTTGCCATCGACCTGGATACGCCCCTGCTCCGACCACTTGTCGAGGACGCTCTGCGGGACGAAGAGATAGTCTGCCATGACGAGGGTTTGCGCATCCTCTGAGGCGCCCGGTCATCTACAACGGAGCCCCTCGACTGATACCAGCGGGAGGCGGCCCGTGCAATTGGATTGACGCCCCGCACTGAGGGCGGCAGATTTGAACCCCTTCCGGCTTGGAGACCAACATGGCAAACGCCGACGTCCTGACCCTCACCGATGACAACTTCCAGTCCGAAGTGCTGGGGGCCAATGAGCCCGTCCTGGTGGACTTCTGGGCCGCCTGGTGCGGACCCTGCCGGGCCATCGCTCCGGTGGTCGAGCAGCTCGCCTCGGAGTTCAAGGGCAAGCTGCGCGTGGGCAAGCTCGACATCGACGCCCACCAGAACGTGCCGCAGAAGTACGGCGTCATGAGCATCCCGACTCTATTGCTCTTCAAGAACGGCCAGGTCGCCGACACCCTCGTCGGCAACGACCGCGAAAAGCTCAAAGCCATGGTCAAGCGCGCGGTCTGAGACAGCGCGCACGGCTTGGGGGCATCGACGCCGGGAGAGGGCACGCGTCCCGTCGGCTTCAGACAGGTGAACATCGCGCGGCTCTCTCGGGCGCTTCAAATCTCGCTTGCGCGACGTTCAAACTCGCCGGGCGGGACGCATGCCCTCCCCCGGCTTTCGGCGCGCAACAATCCATCCGCGCTGCCCCAGCCCGCGCAGTCGATCTGAACGTCTCAGCAGGGCGCGGCTCAGAACATGAAGCGGCGGAGGCTGACGTTGAGCAGGATGCCGATGCCGAGCATGTCCGCGAGGACGCTGCTGCCGCCGTAGGAGAAGAGCGGCAGGGGCACGCCGACCACCGGGAGAACGCCGGTGACCATGCCCATGTTGATGAAGGCGTGCCAGAAGAAGAGCGCGGCGATGCCCAGCGAGAGAAAGCTGCCGAACTTGTCGCGCGCGTTCGCGGCCACGTCCAGCGCGGCCAGGACGAGGAAGGCGTAGAGCGCGATCAGCACCACCCCGCCCATGAAGCCGTGCTCCTCCGACCAGACCGAGAAGATGAAGTCGGTGTGCTGCTCGGGCAGGAAGGCCAGCTGGTTCTGCGTGCCTTCGCCCCAGCCCTTGCCGCTCCACTGCCCGCTGCCCACCGCGATGACGCTCTGGATGGCGTGGTAGCCCGCGCCCTTCGCATAGGCCTCGGGGTTCAAGAACGTCAGCACGCGCTGCTTCTGGTAGTCCTTGAGGAACTTGTGCCAGGCGAGCACCGAGATGCCCACGCCCGACGCCAGCATCAGGATCAGATCCCGCCACTTCACCTTGGCGAACATCACCATGGTCATGGCGATGAAGAAGGTGACGAGCGCCGTGCCCAGGTCGGGCTGCTTCATGATCAGCGCCACCGGAATGACGATGAGCAGGAACGGCTGCCAGAGATCGAAGATGCCGTATTGGCCCTTGCGCACGCCCGTCTCGTCGCGGGTGAACCAGCGCGCGAGCATGACGATGACCGCCAGCTTGACGAACTCGCTGGGCTGCAGCTGCGCGGAGCCGATCTGCAGCCAGCGCCGCGCGCCCAAGACCTTCTTGCCTGCGAAGGCCACGCCCGCGAGCAGACCCAGCGCGGTGATGTAGCCCGGCCAGGCCAGCGTCTGCAGCCAGCGGTAGTCGACGAAGAGCAGCACGACGATGCCGCACAGGCCGACCAGCATCCATTTGGCCTGCACCAGCGCCAGGAGAATGGCCGAGTTCTTGGTGGCCGAGGCGAGGTTCCACACGCCCAGGCTGCAGATGACGATGGTGCAGAGCACCAACGGCCAGTGGAGGTGGTCGAGCTTCTTCTCGGTAGAACCGCCCAGGACTGCCATCTAGTGCACCGATCTCATCGCACCGCCGGAGCGGTGACAGAGACGGTGACGGCGCCGTTGACGCCGTCGTCCGGCTTCTGCTTCTTCAGCTGGAAGTACGCCTCGACGACCTTGCTGGCCGCCGGCGCCGCCGACTCCGCGCCCCAGCCGCCGTGCTCGTTCAGCACCACCACCACGATCTCGGGATCGTCGGCGGGCGCAAAAGCGGCGAACCAGGCGTGGTCGCGCGAGAGATAGGCCTGCGCTTCGGTCTTGAGGTTCTGCTTCGCGCCCAGCGCCTGCACCTGAGCGGTGCCGGTCTTGCCGGCGAAGATGACGTCGGCCAGCCGGTGCCTGTAGCCGGTGCCGCCCGGCTCGTTGACCACTGCCACGAGGCCTTTGCGCACCGCCTCGAGGTCCAAGGGCTTCACGCCCAGCTCGCCGTTGTGGCCGTTGTTCGTGTCTGGTTCGGGCTTGAACTGCTGCAGGATCTTGCCCTCCGGCGACTCGATGCGCTGGACGATCTGCGGCTTCCACACGTGCCCGCCGTTGGCGATGGCGGCGTAAGCCACCGCCTGCTGCAGCGGCGTCACGTTGATCTCGCCCTGGCCGATGCTGGCGTTGATGGCGTGGCCCTTGGTGTAGGTGCCGAAGACCTTGATGACGCTCTCGGTGTCGGGGATGACGCCGGTGATCTCGCGGCCCAGGTCGAAGCCGGTGGGCTGGCCGTAGCCGAGCCGGTGCGCCATGTCGGAGATGGGGTCCAGGCCGACGCGGTCGCCGAGCGCGTAATAGAAGGCGTCGCACGAGTATTGGAGCGCGTGCTTGAGATCGAGGGTGCCGTGGCCGGACACCTTGTCGCAGCGCCAGCGGTGGTTGCCAAGCGTGTAGCCGCCGTTGCAGAAGATCGTCGAGGTGGTCGTGAGCTTGCCGGTCTCCAGCGCCGCCAGCGAAGTCACCACCTTGAACGTCGAGCCCGGGTGGTAGTTCTCGTTCATCACCCGGTTGAGCATGGGCTTGAGCGGGTCTTCGCTGAGCGTCTTGAGCTCGCTGCGGGTGATGCGGCCCGACATCTTGTTCGGGTCGAAGCTGGGCCGCGACACCATGGCGAGGATGAAACCCGTCTTGGCCTCCATCACCACCACCGCGCCGGCGCGTCCGGGGAAGGCCGCGTCCGCCGCCTCCTGCAGCCGCTCGTCGATGCTGAGGACCAGGTTGTTGCCGGGAGTCGCGGCGACGAGCCGCTCGGGCTCGGGGATGAGCGCCTCCTGCGTGTCCTTGTCGAGCTCGCGCCCCTTGGCGTCGACGGCGATGTTCTGCTTGCCGTCCGCGCCGCGCAGATCCTTCTCCCAGCGCCGCTCGAGCCCGCGCCGGCCGATGGTCTGCCCGCGCCGGTACTCGGGATGGTCGTCCATCTCGTCGGGCGTCACTTCGCTCATGTAGCCGAGCACATGCCCCAGCGACGGCGGCGCGCGGTACGACCGGTGCGGCGTGGGAATCAGGTTCACGCACGACATCTCGGTCTTGTGCGCCTCGAGCACGTCGACCTGGTCGCGCGGAATGTCCAGCTCCACCAGGAACGGGCGGAAGCGCTCGAGCTTGTCCTTCGACAACCAGCTCTTCTGATAGTCGGCCTTCACCCGCTCGACGTCGTCGTTCTCGAGCTGCAAGAAACCGCGCAGCTTCTCGATCACCTCGTCGCGCTCCTTGCCCTTGCAGAAGGCCGGAGTCATGAAGACGTCGAACGAGGGGCGGTTGTCGACCAGCGTGCGGCCGTTGCGATCCTTGATCTGGCCGCGGTCGGCCGGCACGAAGAGCGACTTGCGGAAGTTGGCGATGCTTTGGTTGACGTACTCTTCGCCCCGCAAGATCTGCAGCTGGTAGAGGCGCACCACCAGCACCAGCATGGAGCAGACCACCACCAGCGCGCCCAGCGCGGCGCGGGGCCGGATCTCGCGGATGTCGTCGAAGTCGCGGCGGATGAGCATCAGCGAATCCCCCGCGGCGAGGGGCCTTCGGCATGGAAGAAG
>DATBAA010000301.1:0-2110 GCA_036271755.1 Myxococcales bacterium
AGTTCATCGCTGTTGGCCTTTTGCAGGCAGTTAAAACTGGGCAGCGACCGGTCAAGCGCCGTCGCCTGTGCGCCCAGGTGTGCCAGCACGTCGGCCAGCCTGGCGCCAGGCGCGGGCTGCTGCGCATGCAGCGACGCAGCAAGCACAGCGACAGCCAGCGGAATGAGCGTTCGGCGAGGCAGGGTGGCAGGTCTCCAGTCAACTTCGATTGTAGGAGCATCCCTCACGTTGAGCGGATGAAGCCGCATAGGCGATGCTAGTGACATGGCACCGTTCGCACAGCTCGCGGCCTTGGCGGAGACGCTCGCCGCCGAACCTGGCCGCCTGAAGAAGCGCGCGGCCATCGTCGAAACTGTGCGTGCGACGCGGGCCGCCAGCGGCAGTGACGACGCTGGCCTGCTCTGCCTCTACCTCGCCGGACAGCCCTTCGCAGAGGCCGATCCACGCAAGCTCAGCGCCGGCGGAGCTCTGCTCTCGCGCGCGGTCAAGGCTGTCTCCGGCGCAACCGACGCGGAGCTCACCGCAGCCTACCGCCGCCACGGCGATATGGGCGCGGCCGCGGCCGATGTCTGGCCCAGCGGCATCGCCGAAACCCTCACCTTGACCGACGTTGAAGAGGCTTTCGCCGCTATGGCCATCGCCCGCACGACTGCCTCGCGCGCCGCTCTCGTCGAAGGCCTGCTGCGCCGCGCCACCGCGCTTGAGGCCAAGTACCTGCTCAAGCTCATGCTCGGCGACATGCGCATCGGCGTAAAGCAGAGCCTCATCGAAGAGGCCATCGCCGTCGCTGCGGAGGCGGAATTGACCGTCGTGCGCCACGCCGTGATGCTTGAGGCCGATCTCGTCCGCGTCGTCCACATGGCTTTCGCCGGCACACTGGCGCAGGCCCGCATGCGCCTCTTCCACCCGCTCGGCTTCATGCTCGCCTCACCGGTCGAGACCCCCGAGGAGGCCGTCGAACGCTTCACCGGCAAACCGTTGCCCGAAGCTGAGGCCAGTGATGCGCCGCGTATTCACGCCCTGCTCGAAGACAAGTTCGACGGCATGCGTGCGCAGCTGCACTGCGGCGACCGCACGCAGCCCAACCGCGTCGCGCTTTACTCCCGCACCCGCGAAGAGATCACCGAAAGCTTCCCTGAGCTGGTCGAAGCCATGCAAAAGGCCCTGCGCACTCACGGCCAACCGCTGATACTCGACGGTGAAATCCTCGCCTGGGACTTCGCCACGGAGAAGGCGTTGCCCTTCGCGCGTCTCGGTCAGCGCATCGGCCGCAAGCGTATCGACAGCGCCATGCGCCGCCAGGTGCCGGTCGTCTTCATGGCCTTCGACATCCTCTTTCAGGGCGAAGACCTGTTGCTCGCTCTACCGCTGCACGAACGCCGCACCCGCCTTGAGCATGTCATCGCGGAACTCGCCGCGCTGGCCGTCGCGCCGCTCGACGCCGACCACGACACCGCGCAGGGCAGCCTCTTTGTATCTGCCGCACCCGCCGCGCCGCTGCAGCGTCTCCGCCTCTCGCCAGCGCAGCGCGTCGAAAGCGCGGAACAGATCGACCGTGCCTACGCCGAAGCCCGCGCCCGCGCCAACGAAGGCGTCATGCTCAAGGCCGCCGAATCCGCCTACCAGCCCGGCCGTCGCGGCCTCGCCTGGGTCAAGCTCAAACGCGAGCTCGCTACGCTCGACGTTGTCATCACCGGCGCCGAGTACGGCCACGGCCGCCGTGCCGGTCTGCTCTCCGACTACACCTTCGCGGTGCGGGCTGAGAACGGCGAGCTGCTCAACGTCGGCAAAGCCTACTCCGGCGTTACCGACGCGGAGATCGCCGAGCTCACAGCCTGGCTCAAGGCGCACACGCTCGTCGACCACGGGCACTTTCGCACCGTCGAACCCCTCCGCGTGCTGGAGATTGCCTTCAACAACATCATGCGGTCTGACCGCCACGCCAGCGGCTTTGCCCTGCGATTTCCCCGCATCCTCCGCGTCCGCGACGACAAGCCGGTCGACGAGATCGACACCCTCGAACAGGTCGAAGCCATCTTCCAGTCGCAACCTGACAAAGATATTACAGAGACCGAACCCGCCCCCGGCCCCCGGCGATCCACTCATAAAC
>DATBAA010000302.1:0-1593 GCA_036271755.1 Myxococcales bacterium
TCGGCGGCCGGCTACAACAAGTCGCCGGTGGTCGAGGATCCGGGCACCTTCGCCATCCGCGGCGGCGTCTTCGACGTCTGGTCGCCGCTCGACCCCACGCCCACGCGCCTCGAGTTCTTCGGCGACTTCATCGAGAAGATCCGCGCCTTCGACCCCGTCACCCAGCGCACCATCCGCGAGCTGACCGAGCTGTCGCTCTGCCCCGCGCGCGAGATCGTCCTCGACGAGGAGGGGCGCAAGACCGCCATTGCCGCCGTGCGCGCCGCGGCCGACCTGGTCAACATCCCGACGCGGCAATTGCGCGAGCTGATCGACGATCTGCAGACGCACGCGCAGGACGACGATCTCTTCGCGGCCAGGCTGACGGCGCTGCTGCCGGGCTTCTATCCGGGCGGCCTCGCGCCCATCAGCGAATACCTGCCCAAGCAGGCCATCTGGGTGCTGGACGATCCGCTCGAGCAGGAGCGGCAGTGGGGCGATCTCTGGAAGGTGCTCGAAGAAAGCTATTCGGAGTCGCAGGCCAAGGGTGGCCTCGCGCTCCCGCCCGATCAGCACTTCCTGCACGAGCGCGACGTGCGGCCGGTGTTCGACGCCGCGCAATCGCTGGAGCTCTCGGGCCTGATGCTGGGCGGACACGAGGCCGCGCGCGGCACCGTCGAGCTGGAGTTCGATCTGCAGCCGACGGCCGAGCTTCGCGGCGAGATCGAGGCGCACAAAGGCGACGACGGCGCGCTCAGCCCGCTGGTGAAGCGGCTCGAATCATTACGCGAGCGCGGCGCTACGGGCATCATCGCTTGCCACTCGTCGGCGCAGGCAGAGCGCACGCGGCGGCTGCTGCTCGACCGCAACTTGATGGCGCAGATCGTGAAGCTTCCCGAGGCGGTCTTCACGCCGTCTGTCCACGCGCACCTGGTCGTCGGCGAGATCAGCCGCGGCTTCATTGATCTGCACGCTCGGCTCGGCCTCTATTCGGACGAGGACGTCTTCGGACCTCGCGCGCGCACGCGGAAAGTCGCCCGTCGGCCGAAGACGTTTGGCGAGGACGGCGCCGACTTCAAGGACCTGAAAGAGGGCGACCTGGTCGTGCACGTCGAGCACGGCATCGCCCGCTACGAAGGCCTCACGCGGCTGTCGGTGCGCGGCTTTGCGGCCGACTTCATCCTTCTGCAGTTCCACGGCAAGGACAAGCTCTACCTGCCCGTCGGCAGGCTGCGGCAGATCCAGAAGTACACGGGCGGCGACGCGTCGAAGGTGAAGCTCGACTCGCTGCAGAGCCAGACCTTCCAGAAGCGCAAGGCGCGGGTCAAGGAAGAGCTGCTCAAGATGGCCGCGGAGCTCTTGGACGTCTACGCCGCCCGCGCCGCGCACCAAGGACACGCCTTCACCGCGCCGGACACGATGTACCGCCAGTTCGAAGCCGACTTCGAGTTCGACGAGACGCCGGATCAGGAGAAGGCGATCGAGGACGTGCTGGCCGACATGCAGAACAAGCGGCCCATGGACCGCCTCGTCTGCGGCGACGTCGGCTATGGGAAAACGGAGGTCGCCCTGCGCGCGGCCTTCAAGGCCGTCGAGGACAAGAAGCAGGTGGCG
>DATBAA010000303.1:0-4451 GCA_036271755.1 Myxococcales bacterium
GATTCTAAACCCACGGATCTTTACTTGGTGGTCGAGCCGGCCCAGATACTCGAGCGTGCCGCCGAGCTGCCAGCGGGCGCGATCTCCAGTCCGATAGAGCCGCTCACCCGGGCAGAAGGGATTTGCGACGAAGCGCTCCGCGGTCAGCTCGGGCCGGTTCAGATAGCCGAGCGCTACGCCGGCGCCGCCCACGTACAGCTCTCCGGCGACGCCGGCCGGAAGCAGCTGCCGATCCGCATCCAGCACATAGGCCTTGAGATCCGCCAGAGGCCGCCCGATGGGGCTGGGCGAGCCGTCGAGATCGGCGATGCGCAGCGGCCGGTAGGTCACGTGCACCGTCGTCTCGGTGATGCCGTACATGTTGACGACCGACGGCTGCTGGTCTCCGCGCCGCGCGAACCAGGGCCGCAAGCTGGCCAGGTCCACCGCCTCGCCGCCGAAGATGACGTAGCGCAGGCCCTCGCAGAGGCGTTGCTCCTCGTCCACCGCGGCGAACAAACGGAACGCCGAAGGGGTCTGGTTCAACACCGTCACTTCCTCGCGCGCGGCCAGCTCGTAGAAGGCCTGCGGCGAGCGGCTCACCTCGTACGGCACCACGACCAGGCTGCCGCCGTAGATCAACGCGCCCCAGATCTCCCAGACCGAGAAGTCGAAGGCATAGGAATGGAACAGCGTCCAGACGTCGCGCTCGCCGAACCGGAAGCTGGCCTCCGTCGCGGTGAAGAGCCGCGCCACGTTTCCGTGGCTGACCCGCACGCCCTTCGGATTGCCGGTCGAGCCCGAAGTGTAGATGACGTACGCGCAGCTCTCGCTGTCGATCGGTACAGCCGGGTCCGCGTCCGGCTGCGAAGCGATCGAGCTCCAGTCGGTATCCAGCCGCAGAACCAGGCCCGCGAAGCCCTCGGCTTTGTGCGCGTGCGCGGCTTGCGTGAGCAAAATGGCGGCGCCGGTGTCTGCCAGCATGAAGCCGATGCGGCCGGCCGGATTGCCCGGCTCCATGGGCACGTAGGTGCCTCCGGCCTTGAGCACGCCGAGGATGGCCACCACCATCTCCAGCGAGCGAGACAGCAGGAGCGCGACCGGCGCATCGCTTGCAACTCCGCGGGCCTTCAGATGATGGGCGAGCTGATTCGCGCGCTGGTTCAATTGCCGGTAGGTGAGCCGCTCGTCTCCGCAGATGACCGCGGTCGCATCGGGCCGCCGCCGCGCTTCGGCCGCGAAGCGCTCGTGGACCCATCCAGCCGTCGTTGCAGTGACGGGCGGGTTCCACTCCCGAAGAAGCTGCTGCCGTTCCGCGGCCGAGAGCAGGCTTTCGGGCGGCGCGTCGGGGGCGCGCGCCATCTGCAGCAGCGCGCGCTCGTAGTAGCCGCAGATCTGCTCGACCTGCGCGTCCGAGAGCTCCGGCGCCGCGATGGCGAGTTGCAGCCGCACCGCGCCCGGGTCGCGCACGTCGATCATGAAGCTGGCGACGAGCTTGAGGTTGGTCGCCTCGAACATCTGGTGGTCGAGCACCTTCGCTGCGGCGTCCTCGTAGACGTGGAAGTGGATGAAGTTGAAGGCCGTCTCGAAGAGCGTCGCGCCGTGCCTGCGCTGCATCTCCGCCAGCGGGTAACGGCGGTGCTGCATCAACCCGCGCTCATTGTCGAAGGTCTCGCGGACGAGGCCCTCCCACGGCGTGCGCGAGAGGCGCTGCCGGAAGGGAAGCGTATTCAAGTAGAGGCCCAGCGCGCGCTCTGCGTCCTGCCGCTCCGGACGGCCGTTGGCGACGACGCCGGTGACCACGTCGGCCTCGCCGCTGAGCGCGCTCATGACCCGCAAGTGGGCAGCGAGCAGCACGCTCTTCAGCGGCGCGCCCGCCCGCGCGGCGAGCTTCTTCAGGCCGCGCAAGGTCGCGGGCTCGATCGGCACCTTCACCAGACGGCGAGCCGGTCCCGCGCTTTCGCCGGCCGGCAGCGAAGCCAGCGTGGCGCCGTCCAGGTATCGCTCCCAGAAGGCTTGTGCGTCCGTCGAGGCCAGCGCGCTGCGCTCCAGGGCGATGAGCTCGCGGTAACGGCTCACGGGTGCCTCGCGCGGAAGTCCGTCGCGCATCAGCTCGGCCAGCAGCGAGGCCAGGCTCCAGCCGTCGAGGATGGCGTGATGGCAGGCCAGCGTGAGCTGCCAGGTCCCGCCGCGAAGGTGCAGATAGACGCGCAGCAGCGGAGCCTGGTCCAGCGCGAAGCCTTGCGCGCGTTCGGCCTCCGTGCAGGAACGAAGGCGCTGCTCCTGCTCCTCCGCCGTCAATGCGCTCACGTCCTTGACGATGAGCGGAATGGAGGCAGCGCGGTGGACCAGCTGCAGAGGCTCGCTGTAGCGCGTAAAATCGAATGAAGTGCGCAGGATCGGGTGCGCGGCAGCCAGCTGGTCCAGCGCCGCGCGCAGGCTCGCAGGATCTCCCTCGCCTTTCAGATGGAGGCTCGCGATGTCGTGATAGACGGACGTGCCCGGCGAGCTCTGGCTGTGGAAGATCATCCCGGCCTGCAACCTGGCCAGCGGGTAGGCGTCCTCCACGTCATCCGGCAGCCGCGCGCGGTCCGCGGGGGCGATGAGCCCGAAGGCTTCGATCGCCTGAGGCTCTGGCTGGGCGCCGGTGAGCGCGGACGCCAGCTCGCGGATGGTCTGGTGCTGGAACAGCGAGCGCACCGACAAGTGCAGGCCTGCGCTCTGCGCCTTGGACACGACCTGAAGGCTGACGATGGAGTCGCCTCCCAATTCGAAGAAGCCGTCGTCGATGCCCACCTGCTCGAGCTCCAGCACCTCTGCCCAAATGCCGGCCAAGAGCTCCTCGTCGAGCGTTCGCGGCGCGCGATATTCGCGTTCCAGCTCCGGCCGCGTCCCTGCCGGCGAGGGCAAGGCTTCGCGGTCCACCTTGCCGTTGACGGTCAATGGAATGGCCGCCAATTCAATGAAGGCCGCGGGGATCATGTACTCCGGCAGCCGGCTCTGCAGATGCGCGCGCAGCGAGGCGGCGCTGCCGACCACGTAGGCCACAAGCCGCTTCTCGCCCCGCTCGTCGGCCCGCGCGATCACCACCGCCTCGCGCACCGCCGGGTGGTTGCGCAGCTCGTTTTCAATCTCTCCAAGCTCGATTCGAAACCCGCGGATCTTGACCTGGTGGTCGAGCCGGCCCAGGTACTCGAGCGTGCCGTCGGACAGCCAGCGGCCTCGATCTCCGCTGCGGTAGAGCCGCTCGCCCGGCACGAACGGATCGTCGACGAAGCGCTGCGCGGTCAGCTCGGGCCGGTTCAAGTAACCCAGCGCGACCCCTGCCCCGCCGACGTAGATTTCGCCGGGCACGCCGATGGGCACCAGCTCCTGGCGTCCATCGAGGAGATAGGCCGTCAAATCGCGGATCGGCCTCCCGATCGGGCTCGGAGAGCCTTCCAGATCAGCCGCGCGCAGGCGGCGATGGGTCACGTGCACGGTCGTCTCGGTGATGCCGTACATGTTGACCAGCCGCGGCTGCTCGTCTCCGTGCCGCGCGAACCACGGGCGCAGGCTTCCGAGATCGACCGCCTCGCCGCCGAAGATCACCCACTCCAAGCCGAGCCGGCCCGGGCTGTCTGCGTCGGCGGCGACCAGGAGCCGGAACGCGGATGGCGTCTGGTTCAAGACCGTCACCCGCTCACGAACCAGCAGCTCGTGGAACGCTTCCGGAGAGCGGCTCACCTCGTGGGGCACCACCACCAGCCTGCCGCCGTAGATCAAGGCGCCCCAGATCTCCCAGACCGAGAAGTCGAAGGCGTAGGAGTGGAACAGGGTCCAGACGTCCCGCTCGCCGAAGCCGAAGAGCTCGTCCGTGGCGGTGAAGAGCCGCGTCACGTTGGCGTGGCTGACCCGCACGCCCTTGGGGTTGCCCGTCGAGCCGGAGGTGTAGATGACGTAGGCGCAGCTCTCGCGGGTGGCCAGCGGCGCAGGGCGGTCGCGGCGCCCGGCAGCGAGATCCTCGAGCTGGACGACCTGCCCCGCGTAGTCTGGCGGGACGTTCCGCGGATCGGCGATCAGCACCTTCGCCTCCGCGTCCTCGAGCATGAACGCGCGGCGGCCTTCGGGCACGCCCGGCTCCATCGGCAAGTACGCGCCGCCGGCCTTGAGCACGCCGAGGATGGCCACCAACATCTCCAGCGAGCGTGGCAGGCACAGCGCCACCAGTGACTCGCGGCCGACGCCGAGCCCGCGCAGATGATGGGCCAGCTGATTCGCGCGCTCGTCCAGCTCTCGATACGTGAGGCGCTCGTCCCCGCACACCACCGCCACCGCGTCCGGCCGGCGCGCGGCTTGCGCCTCGAACGCCTCGTGGATGCAGCCGCTGGGAGCCGTCGCGGGCGCCGCGAGGAATGAGAGACGCTCTGCTTCGGTCAAGAGCGGCAGCTCGGAGACGCGCTGCTTGGGCTGCTCGACCATTCCTCGCAGGA
>DATBAA010000304.1:0-3547 GCA_036271755.1 Myxococcales bacterium
TGTTCACCAGGATGTCCAGCGGCCCCAAGGCCTTCTCGGCGTCGCGGACCAGCCGCTCGGCTTCCAAAGGTTTGGACACTTCGGCCTGCAGCGCGGCGGCCTTGCCGCCCGAGGCAGCGATCAGCTTCACCACCTCGTCCGCCGCGTCGGGCCGCTGGTTGTACCCGACCGCGACGTGCGCTCCTGCCGCGGCGAAGGCCAGCGCGATCTCCCGTCCGATGCCGCGCGACCCGCCGGTGACCAGCGCCACCTTGCCTCTGAGCTCGTTTGCCATAGTCTCTTCTGAAGCCCGGCGGGCCGAATCGGTTTCCTGAAATTAGAATCGCGTCGCGTACGCCGCGGGAGCCACGCCCAGCGAATCAGTCGCGGCTGCGTCGCGGTCGGCCACCGCCCGCACCACCGGCGGCTGCGTCGCCGACTCGAAGACGCCATACGCCGCGCCGGCCAGAACACCGACGCCCGCGCCGACCATCAGATCGCGGTCCCAATGATTTCCCTTGTCGATGAGCGTGACACCTCCGCCGATGGCAGCGCCGCCCACGGCCCCATAGAGCGCATCAACGGTGATGATGCGGATGGCCGATCTCCCGGTGGGCCGGGTCTCGACCCCCAGGGCCTCGTCCGGCACCTGGACAGGCTGAGCGACCACCACCGGCGGCGGCGGCGCGATCACCGGCGGCGGCGGCGGCGCGATCACCGGCGGCGGCGGCGGATCGGCAGGCTCGGTGGTAATGGTCGTGGTGGTCTGCGCCAGCACGGGAAGAGCGAAGAGTGAGATCGCGGCAACCAATCGGTTTCTATTCAGCATGGCTCGGAAACTGGCCTGCGGAAGATCCTCTGGCAAGCCAGGGACACTCGGGGGCTTGCTCCGTTGACGGAGAGCCAAACCGGGCATAAGCCTGCACCCGAAAGGGGCACGCATGCTGCGGACGCGCATCCTCGGAACAGGCTTCGTGACCGGCGAACATCTGGTCAAGAACGAAGCGCTCACCCAGGTGATGGACACCACCGATCAGTGGATCCGCGAGCGCTCGGGCATCGAGGAGCGCTACTTCGTCGAGAAGGGCACCACCACCAGCGACCTGGGCCTGGGCGCGGCGAAGAAGGCCATCGCCGACGCGGGTATCCAAGCCAGTGAGATCGACTACATCGTCTTCGCCACCATGACGCCGGATCACTTCTTCCCCGGCTGTGGCGCGATCCTGCAGCACAAGCTCGGCCTGGGAAACGTTCCGGCGCTGGACATCCGCCAGCAGTGCACCGGCTTCATCTACGGGCTCCAGGTCTCGGATTCGCTGGTCCGCGCGGGCCAGGCAAAGACGGTGCTGCTGGTCGGCGCCGAAGTGCACTCGGGCTTCATGCCCTGGACGCAATGGGACCTGCTCTTCGGCCGCGGCGGCGAGAAGCCTTCCGCGGAAGAGAGAGCCTGGAACACGAAGTTCCGCGACCGCACCGTGCTCTTCGGCGACGCCGCCGGCGCCTGCATCTTGCGCGGCGAAGAAGGCGAGCGCGGGCTGCTCGGGTTCGAGGTCCGCTCGGACGGCAACGGCTTCGAGAACCTCTACGTGCCGGCGGCTGGCTTCGCGCAGCGGCCGTACATCAGCGCGGAGGACATCAGCGCAGGCCGGCACATCCCGGAGATGAACGGCAAGCAGGTCTTCAAGCTGGCCGTCACGCGCATGCCGCAGGTGGTGCGCGAGCTCTGCGCCAGGCTTTCGGTGCCGGTGCAGAGCCTCGATCTGCTCATCGCGCACCAGGCGAACTTGAGAATCAACGAAGCGCTGCAGAAGACGCTGGAGCTGCCGGACGAGAAGGTGTTCAACAACATCCAGCGCTATGGCAACACCACCGCCGCGACGATTCCAATTGCCTTGGACGAAGCGCGCAAGGCCGGGCGGGTCAAGGACGGCAACCTGGTCTGCTTCGTCGGCCTGGGCGCAGGTTTTCATTGGGGCGCCGCGCTGATGCGCGCCTGACGTAATTCAATCTTGGGGGACAAAAATGGTCGAGAAAGCCGTGCAAAAGCGGCCGCCGCAGTTCCAGTTCACCCGGGCCGTGGCCACGCGGATGGGCATCGTCCTCGGCGTCTGCGCGGCGGGGGTGGCCGTCAAGGTCATCTTCTTCCCGCAGTGGGGCAGTACCTCGCCGCTGGTGCGGAACCTGCCCATCTTCTTCCTCATGCTCTGCACGCAGTGGGTCCTTGCGCCGGGAAGAGCCGCCGCGGCGAAGGCGGCCGCCGCCAAAGAGCCCGGCTAGAAGCCAAACGTCGCGCGGGCGGACTCCATCTCCGGAGTGCGCTCGCCCGCCGCGTCGCGCACGAAGAGCGCCGGCTCTACGACGGCTGGAGCCGGCGGCGCGTCCTCCATGCGCGCGCAGGCGAAGAGCGAGAAGAGCGGCGCCAGCGAGGCCTTGGGCACCACGTCGCGAAACGACAAGAGCCGCAGCCCCGCGCCGGCGCAGGCGTTCTTCGCCCGCTGCGCCTGCGGCGTGGGAAAGCAGAAGACGAACCGGCCGCCCGCAGCCAACGCGCGCGCCGCCGCCGCGCAGTAGTCGGTGACGTCGCCGTGCAGCTCGAAGCGGGCCGCGGCGCGCTGCGAGTCGCCCGAGACGATGCCGTCCTTGACGTCGAAGTAAGGCGGGCTGCCCGTCACCAGGTCGAACTGCTCGGAGAAGCCGCCGATGCGCAGGTCCCCGTGGATGGCGGTCACCCTCTCTTCGAGCGAATTGGCGCGGATGTTCTCGCGCAGGAGCGCGAAGCTCACCTCCTGCACCTCGACCGCCGTCAGCACGCTCTCGGGAAACCGCCACAGCACCGACAAGCCCACGCTGCCGATGCCGCTGCCCAGATCGAGCAGCCGCCGCGGCTCGCCCACCGCGTGTGTCACCGCGTACCAGGCCGTCAGCAGGTCATCCGTCGAATGGCGGTGCCCGCGCCGCCGCTGGTAGATGGAAAAATCGCGCGTCAGCGAATCGAGCGTGATCTCCTCCGAGAACGCCATCGCCAGCTCGTCGCGACGCTGCAGCAGCTCTTCTTGGGGTCGCACCATGGAGTAGTCGATCTACACCGGCCAACGCCGCTCGAAAGCATTAGAATGACCGCCGTGGCAGACCTTGAACGTCTTTCGCTCACCGAGCTCATCCAGCTGCAGACGTCCATCGGCGAGACGCTGAAGCGCCGCTTCGAGCGAAATCTCTGCCTTTGCTTCTCCGACATCGTCGGTTCTACCCAGTACTTCGCCCGCTTCGGCGACGCCGCCGGCCGCGGGCTCCACCAGCGCCACCTCGACGCGCTCTCCCAAGCCCTGGCGCATCACGAGGGCCGCGTCGTGGACACCGCCGGAGACGGCGCCTTCTCCGTCTTTTCCACCGCCGACAAGGCCGCGCAGGCCGTCATCGACCTGGAGAACCTCATCTCCGAGCAGAACGGCGGCTACGCCCGCGAGCACCAGCTGCAAGTGCGCATCGGCCTGCACTACGGCCCGGTGCTGACCGACGGCGTCTCGGTGACGGGCGACGCGGTGAACTTCGCCGCGCGCGTCTGCAGCTC
>DATBAA010000305.1:0-2030 GCA_036271755.1 Myxococcales bacterium
CCTCTTTTATTTGGACAATTCGTAAATGACCCGCGCTTTCCGGACCTTGCGTATTAGAGTGCGGCCTCTATGGCGGACGTGATCGAGCGGCGCGCGCAGATGTTTCCCACCCTCTCGCCGGCCCAGCTGGCGCGGCTGCAGGGGCTGGGCACCTGCAAGACCTTCGAGAAGGGCCAGATCGTCATCGAGCAAGGCGACGCCAGCCCCAACTTCTACGTCGTGCTTTCTGGCGCCATGGAGGTGGTGCAGCCGGAGGACGGCAAGGAGCTGCCCATCACCGTGCACCGCCGCGGAGAGTTCACCGGCGAGACCAACATGCTCTCCGGCCGCCGCAGCCTGGTGCGCACGCGCATGGTCGAGACGGGCGAGTGCCTGGTCGTCACGCCCGACGTGCTCAAGCGGGTGGTGCAGTACGACTCCGAGCTGAGCGAGCTCTTCATGCGCGCGTTCATCTTGCGGCGCGTGGCGCTCATCGGCACCGGCCACGGCGACGCGGTGCTCATCGGCTCCAGCCACTCCGCCTCGACGCTGCGCATCCGCGAGTTCCTGATGCGCAACGGCCAGCCGCACTCGTACCTCGACGTCGACAAGGACGAGAGCGTGCAGGGCCTCATCGACCGCTTCGGCTTCGGCGTCAACGACGTGCCGGTGCTCATCTGCCGTTACGACAAGGTCTTGAAGAGCCCCTCCAACGAAGAGGTGGCCGACTGCCTGGGCTTCAACGCCGCCGTCGACGAGAGCACGGTGCGCGATCTCGTCGTCGTCGGCGCCGGACCGGCCGGGCTCGCCGCGGCGGTGTACGGCGCGTCGGAGGGCTTGAACGTCCTGGTGCTGGAGTCGAGCGCGCCCGGCGGCCAGGCCGGCTCGAGCTCGAAGATCGAAAACTATCTCGGCTTTCCCACCGGCATCTCCGGCCAGGCGCTGGCCGGCCGCGCCTTCACGCAGGCGCAAAAGTTCGGCGCCGAGGTGAACATCGGCAGATCGGCGGCGCGCCTCCATTGCGATGAGCATCCCTACCGGGTCGAGCTGGCGGGCGGCGGCATGGTGAAGACGCGCGCGGTGGTGCTGGCGACGGGCGCGCAATATCGCAAATTGCCCATCGCCGACCTGTCACGCTTCGAAGGCCTGGGCATCTATTACGCAGCCACGCCGGTGGAAGCGCAGATCTGCGCGGGGAGCGAAGTGGTGGTGGTGGGCGGCGCCAACTCGGCCGGGCAGGCGGCGGTCTATCTCTCCGCCATCGCCGGCCACGTGCACGTGATGGTGCGCGGGCCGGGGCTCGCGGACTCCATGTCGCGCTACCTCATCCAGCGCATCGAGAAGTCCGACAAGATCACGCTGCACTCGTTCACGCAGATCGAAGAGCTCATCGGCGAGGGCCACCTGGAGCAGATCCGCATCCGCAATTCGCAGACCAACGCTTCGCAGACCATGCCCGTCCGCCATGTCTTCATGATGACCGGCGCCAGCCCCAACACGGCCTGGCTCGACGGCTGCGTGGCGCTCGACGAGAAGGGCTTCGTCAAGGCGGGCCCCGATCTCTCTCCGGAGAACCTCAAGGATTGGAAGCTGAAGCGATCGCCCTTCCTGCTCGAGACCAACCTGCCGGGAGTCTTCGCCGTCGGCGACGTGCGCTCGACCAGCGTCAAGCGCGTGGCCTCGGCGGTCGGCGAAGGCTCCATCTGCGTGCAGCTCGTCCATCGTTACCTTGCGGAGTAAGTCAAATGAGTGAGTTGCCGCCCATCGAACGCGAGGAGACGGGCCACCGTGGCGCCTTCTACATGGACAAGGGCGGCGAGCGCCTCGCTTCGCTGACGTACTCGAAAGGTCCCGACGGGAAGATCGTCATGCTCGACCACACCGAGGTCTTCTCCGATTCATTGAAGGGCAAAGGCGTGGCGCGCAAGCTGGTGGAGGCCTCGGTCGACTGGGCGCGCAAGACCAACGTCAAGCTGGTGGCGGTCTGCCCCTTCGCCAAAGCCATCTTCGATCGCGTGCCCGAGCTGCGCGACGTCCTCGCTTGAAAGAAG
>DATBAA010000306.1:0-4254 GCA_036271755.1 Myxococcales bacterium
CAAGCTGTGGAACACCCGCGGCGCCGGAGCGGATCTGGTCCGCGAGTCCGACGTGCACCTGGAGGCGCGCGGCTGGTATCTGCGCGACTTGCCTTCGGGCCTGGAAGTGCGCGTCGAGATCTGGGCGGTGGGCGAGCGGGGCGCGCGGCTGCTGCGTGCCGCCCGGCCGGTGCGCTTGCCGTCGTCGTCGCCCTCCGATCAGCTCGAGGCCGTCTACCTGACGCTCTCTCTCGACCAGTCGCTGCGCGACGGCCTCACCCGCGCCAGCCCTCTCAACTATGGCGGCGCCGCGCCGGTGGAGTGGGACCGCCGCCTGCACCCGCGCGTGGTCGCGGAGTCGTCCCCCGCGGGCGCTCCGCCCGGCGCCTTCAACGGCGGTCCGGGCGCGCTGAGCCCGTCCGGCAAGCTGCCCTGGAGCATGACCCACCTCGTTCCCGACCTGGACAAGAGCTCATGAGCAAGGGCGCGCTGGCCATCGTGCTGCACGCGCACCTGCCGTACGTGCGCCATCCGGAGTACCCGGAGTTCCTCGAGGAGGACTGGCTCTACGAAGCCATCACCGAGACCTACCTGCCGCTGCTCGAGGTCTTCGATCGCTGCGCCGAAGACGGCATTCCTTTTCGCATCACGCTGACGCTCACGCCGCCGCTGGTCGGCATGCTCCGCGACGAGCTGCTGATGAGCCGCTATGCAAAGCGGCTCGATAACCTGTGCGAGCTCTGCGACAAGGAAGTGGAGCGCACGCGGAAGGATCCACAGTTCGCCAAGCTCGCCGAGCACTATCGCGATCACCACTATCATCTGCGCCGCCTCTTCCACGACCGCTACCACCGCGACCTGGTCAGCGCCTTCAAGCGCCTGCAAGATTCGGGCGTCCTCGAGATCATTACTTGCGGGGCCACGCACGGCTTCTTGCCGTTAATGGTTCATCCGGAAGCCGTCCGGGCTCAAATTCAAGTCGCCTGCGCGCACTATCGAATGCACTTCGGCCGCGACCCGCGCGGCATCTGGCTGCCCGAGTGCGGCTATGCGCCGGGCCTCGACAAGGCCTTGGCGGCGGAGAACATCCGCTTCTTCTTCGTCGACTCGCACGCGCTGAGCAACGCGGTCCCGCGGCCGCGGCGCGGCGTCTATGCGCCCGTCTACACGCCCAGCGGCGTCGCGGCCTTCGCGCGCGATCCGGAGAGCTCCATGCAGGTGTGGAGCGCCGAGAACGGCTATCCGGGCGACCCCGTCTATCGCGAGTTCTACCGGGACATCGGCTGGGATCTCGACTACGACTACGTGAAGCCTTACGTGCAGGCCACCGGCGACCGCAAGAACGTCGGCATCAAGTACCACCGCATCACCGGCAAGGTCCCGCTGGGCGAGAAGCTGCCTTATGATCCAAAGGCCGCGAGAGCCCGTGCCGAGACGCACGCGGGCAACTTCCTTCACAACCGCACCAAGCAGATCGAATACCTGCACGACGCCTTCGGCAAGAACTCGCCGCCGCCCATCGTCGTCAGCCCTTACGACGCCGAGCTGTACGGCCACTGGTGGTACGAGGGGCCGGCTTTCATTGACGCGCTGATTCGCAAGTCGGCGGTGGAGCAGGACGTCTTCACGCTGCAGTCGCCCATCGATTACCTCGCGGCCAATCCCGAGCAGCAGCTGGCGCAGCCGCCTTTGTCTTCGTGGGGCGCGGGCGGCTACGCGGGTGTCTGGCTCGACGAGAGCAACGACTGGATCTACCGCTATCTCCACAAAGCCTCGGAGCGGATGATCGAGCTGGCCCGGCAGCATCAAGACGCAAGCGGCGTCACCCGGCGCGCCCTCAACCAGGCCGCGCGCGAGCTGCTCTTGGCGCAGAGCTCGGACTGGGCGTTCATCATCAAGACGGGCACCATGGTGGACTACGCGGTCCGCCGCACCCGCGAGCACCTGCTGCGCTTCAGCAAGCTGTACGATCAGCTCAAGGCCGGTTCGCTGGACGAGCCGTGGCTCTCGGGGGTTGAATCGCAGGACAATCTCTTCCCCGAGATCGACTACCGGGTCTACCGGCCGGGCTAGCGCTCGCTGTCCGCGCGCCGTTCAGTGCGCAACTTCGCATTCGATGACACTGCGAGTCGCGCTCGTTTCAACGCCGTTCGTCCCCGTGCCGCCTCCCGGCTATGGCGGAACTGAGTTGGTGGTGGCGGAGCTCGCCCGTGCGCTGAGCGCGCGCGGCGTCGAGGTGGTGGTCTACTCCACCGGCGACTCCAGCCTGCCGGGCATCGAGGTGCGCTCGCTCTTTCCCGAGGCGCAGTGGCCGCCCGAACTCGAGAAGGAGAAGGTGCACGCCACCTGGGCGCTGCGCGACATCGCCAAGGATCCGCTCGGCTTCGACATCGTCCACGTGCACACGCCCTGCGCGGTGGAGATGGCGCGGCTCTGTCCTTTTCCGGTGGTGTGCACGCTGCACCACGACTTCAAGCAGGAGCTCACCGACCTGTACCAGCGGGCTCCGCAAGTCTACCTGGCGGCCATCAGCCGTTCGCAGGCGCTGCAGGAGCCGGCCAAGGTGTCCGCGGTCATCCACCACGGCCTCGACCCGCGCCGTTTCCTTCCCCGCCGCGACCAGGGCTATCTGCTCTTCCTCGGCCGCTACGACAAGGACAAGGGCGTGCGCGAGGCCATCGACGTGGCGGTGCGCGCCAGGCTGCCGCTGGTGATGGCCGGCGCGCCGCACGATCCGGCGTACTACGAGCGCGAGATCCTGCCGCTCGTGCGCAAGCACGGCATCATCGAAGTGGGCCCCGTGGGCGGCGAGCGCAAGGCCGCTCTGCTGGCCCGGGCCCGAGCGCTGGTCTTTCCCATCTGCTGGGACGAGCCGTTTGGCCTGGTGATGATCGAGTCGATGCTCAGCGGCGTGCCGGTGCTGGCGATTTCCCGCGGGGCAGTTCCCGAGGTGATCGAGGACGGCCGCACCGGCGTGGTCTGCGACGACGTCACCGAGATGGTGGCGGCCGCGCGCATCTCCGAGCGCTACTTCAATCGCGACCTCATCCGCGACATCGCCTGCGAGCGCTGGTCGGCGCAGCGCATGGCCTCGGATTATCTGCGGCTCTACAACGTCGCCATCGAGGCCGAAGACGACGCGCAAGAGACCGACGAAGACAGCGCCGCGGGGGCTTGATGGGTGTTCTGACGTCCATCGATGCTCGCGAGCTCTTGGGATACGACGATCTGGGAACGCTCCCGGAGTCGACGGGCACCGACAAGCTGGTCTTGAAGCGCGGCAACCTCTTCGCGGTGGCCGGCCGGCTGGGGGACATCTTCCCCGCGGGCGCGCGCGATCAGGGCGCCTACTTCGAGGACACGCGCTTCTTGAGCAAGCTGCGGCTCACCATCGCCGGCGGGCCGCCGGTGGTGCTCTCGACGCAGACCTCCGCCGAGTACACCTCGCAGGTCGATCTCACCGTCACCAGCACGCACTTCGGCGGCGTCTTCCAAGACCCGGTCAACTTTCTCCATCTGCGGCGCGAACAGCTGGTCGATGATCAGCTGGTCGAGCGGCTGACGCTGACCAACTACCTGGTCCGCGACATCGACTACTGGGTCGAATACGAATTTGCCTGCGACTTCGCCGACCAGTTCGAGGTGCGTGGGGCGAAGCGGCGCGCGCGCGGAACCTACTTCAAGCCGCTGGTCCTGCCTCCCTCTGAAGGCGGGCGCGTCACCTGCTGCTACCAGGGCAGAGACGGCGTGCTCTATCGCTGCGACATCTCCTTCGCGGGCCGCGCCCCTGACGAGCTGACCGCGGGCAAGGCGCGCTTCAACTTTCATCTCGGCCCGAACGAAAGCGCAACCGTTGAGTTGCATGTCTTGCCTTCGCTGCACGCGGTGCGCTCGGGGACCTCCGTGCGCGAAGCCGCCGATGCGGCGCGCAGCCCGGAGTACAAGCCGCCGCCGCTGCTGGGCGAGCTGCCGGCCAGCGGCTGGTGCTATCCGGGATCGCACCCCGACACGCATCCGCCCGCCCCGCGGCGCTTCGAAGAGCGCATCGCGAGAGGCCGGGCCGACTATCAGTCCTGGACCTCGCAGTCCGCGCGCGTCCACGGCAGCGAAGAGGCCTTCAACTGGCAGCTGGCGCAGTCCATCGGCGACTTGAAAGCTTTGTCCATTCATTGGGACGGCCGGCGGGTGATCAGCGCCGGCGTGCCCTGGTACGCGTCGCCCTTCGGCCGCGACGCGCTCATCACCGGATTTCAATCTTTATTGGTCAACCCAGAG
>DATBAA010000307.1:0-12076 GCA_036271755.1 Myxococcales bacterium
GCGGTCGGCAGCTCGACGGTCACGCAGGTGCCATCGCCCTTCACGCTCGTCATGCCGATGCGCCCGCGCATGAGCGACACCAGCCGCGCGGAAATCGAGAGCCCGAGGCCGGTGCCGCCATAGTGCCGCGCTGTGGATTCCTCGGCCTGCGCGAAAGGCTGGAACAGCCGTGCCTGCTGCTCGGGACTGATGCCGATGCCGGTGTCGGCCACCGCGATGCGGAAGAAGCGCCCGCCGCCCTTTCCTGCGGCACCTTCCAGCGTGCAGGACACCGACACGCCCCCGCGCGAGGTGAACTTGACGGCGTTGCTGATAAGGTTGCTCAGCACCTGGCGCAGGCGCACCGGGTCCGCGAGAAAACCCCCGCGCACATCCGGCGAGGTGAAGCAGCGCAGGGTGATGCCCTTGGCCGAGGTGGCGCCGATGAAAAGCCGCGCGGTGCTTTCCACGGTCTCGGCCACGTCTGTGGCGATTTCCTCCATGCTCATGCGCCCCGCCTCGATCTTGGAGATGTCGAGGATGTCGTTGATGATGGCGAGCAGGGAGCGCGCCGAGCCCTGGATGGTGTTGACCGTGCGCACCTGCTCTTCGCTGAGGCGGGTATGCTGCAGCAGCTCCAGCATGCCCAGCACGCCGTTCATGGGCGTGCGGATCTCGTGGCTCATGTTGGCGAGAAAGTCGCTCTTGGCGCGGTTGGCCGCCTCGGCGTCGCGGCGGGCCTCCTTCGAGCGCGCTCCCGACCGCCAGAGGCGCGAGAAGACCCAGGCGCCCACCGCGGTGAGGATGGTCGCGACCAGACCCAGGTAGAGCCAGACGAGGATGTACCTCCACGACTTGCCCTCTCCAGCGAGGATCCAGACGCCGCCGGCCAGCGTCGCAAGCGAGGTGATGACGGGCACCGCCGGGGCGTCGGGAAAGACGGCCAGCGCGGATGATGGAATGGCAAACGCGTAGACGAAATACGGGCTCCCCGAGCCGCCGGTCGCCTTGAAGATGAGCGACGCCAGGACGCCCGTTCCCAGGCCGGTGAGCACTCCGGCCGTGTTCGCCAACGCTTTGCGCCCGGCCTGTTGAAACGTGCCGCCCGCGCCCAGGAGCGCGAGCCAGAGCAGCTCCCAGGTGAGCGCGTCAGGGTTTGCCGACCCGAGCAGCAGATCGATGGGGTACAGCGTGGCGACGATGGACATCGTCAACAACAGGCCGTAGCGCCGGTGCCGCAGGATCGCTCCGGCTTCATCGGTCCGATGCAGGTCCATGACTGAGGACCCTCGGCACAAACGTAGAACTACGTAAACCCCTATTTTCGTTGGGTCATGCCAAGGCCAGGGAGACGGATCTCCCCAGCCTTGGGAAGTTACTTAGTAAATCGCGATGGGGACGCCACAACGATCCACCGGCGACTTGCCGCCACGAATCTTGGTCTTGACCTTCATGCGTATCACCTCCCTTCCGAGATGATTGACTACATGACAGGCCTTAGTCGTAGGTCACCCTGCCGTCTAGCAGCATTGTGTAAGTCATTGAAAGTGGCTGGATTTATGGCGAGACTTAAGACCTAAGTCTGATGAGCCACGAATCGAGCCCCAGGGGCTTCAGCTATAGCCCCGCTGCCGATTTGGCCTGAAAACGGGCCTCACGGGGACTTCCGGCAAGGTCAGGGAGACGGGGGGAAGTCAATCGTCTCCCCGGACTTGGGTCGTCACATCAGTTATTGCGAAGTGACTTTGAATCAAGCCTTGGAGGGTCATGCTTTGATTTCCAAGGCCGGGGACGGAAATACATCCGTTTCCCGGCCTTGGATTAAAGACTAAGCCTGAACGAGAATGATCGGGTTGCCGCAACGATCGACGAGCTTGCCGCCGCCACGAATCTTGGTCTTGACCTTCATGAATATCACCCCCTTTTCTGAGCTGAATCACAACGCTCGGGCACTACGCGGAAGGCTCGAGGCCGTCCAGCGGCGTTTTGTAACTGACTGACATTGGCTGATTTTCTGGCGCCGGCCGGCCATTTCTAGATATGGCCACAAATCAAGCCCCAGGGGCTCCCGGTCTGGCCCCAGCGGGCTCGGCTCGTTGGCGCGGCGGCTACTTCACAGGCGGCGTTTGCGCCGCGAACTTCCCGTTCGAGAAGGTCTCGCCGAAGAAGACGTGAACGCTCGCCACCAGGCCATCGCGGACGCGATGGAGCTCGGTGTTGCGAAACGACTTCCCTCCGCCGACGGCGACTTTGTACGTCATGTAGACCGCATCTTCACTCGCGACGCAGCGCTCGATCTGGAAGTCCTGCTGCTGATCGCCAGGAGCCCAGCACCGCTCGAACCACGTCTCGCGATCGATGGCGTCGTCGTAGGGGCTGGTGAAGCGAAACTCCGGAGCCATCAGCCGCCCCACTTCGTCGCGCTCACGGGCTCGATAGGCGCGGTAGAAGGCGCGCACGACCTCCTCGGGGCTCTTCGCCATGCTGGAAGGTCATGCCCGCGCCAGCGGGATGCAAGCCTACCCCGTGGCGCGCTTCTTCCGCGGCTTCTCCACGTCCCGCATCCACTGCTTCAGCGCAGGCACTTCCGTCTTTGCCCAGGCCGGTGAGGAGCGCAGCTCTAAGAACGTCTCGATGAGCGCCCGGACCAGCGCGGCGAGCTCTTCGGAGGTTTCGAGGCGCTCCTGCAGCTTGTCGTCGTCTTCATCGGCAAAGGGCTTGGGAAGCTTTGCGCCCTTGATGTCGAAATACTCCGCGTCGAGCGTGACTTCGTAGCTGCGCTCGCCGTGCTCGAGGTGCAGGCGCGCCTGGTGGACGAGCAGTCCGCGATCCAGCGCATTGCGGACCAGCGGCGAATAGGGCGCGGTGGCGCCGCGGACCGTGCTCTCCAAGACGTCGCCGCCAATGCCGCGCAGGACCAGCCGATCGACCAGCAGCAAGGAGAGCGGCAGCTTGCCCACCGTCGTCAACGGCTCCGCGGACTCCGAGCGGTACAACAGCCAGGTCAGCATCTCGCGGCCCAGCCAGGCCTTGCCGCGCAGGAACTGTTCGCGCGCCTTGTTGCGCTCCAGCTCGCCCTTGTCCTTCGCCTCCTCGGCGGCGGCCCCGTCGACGCCGGTCTCACCGCGCAAGAACCTGGCCTCCTCACGCTGCTTGCTCATTTAATTCTCCTCCAACATCGAGAGTGAGGGCGTCGGCGCCAGCGCCTTTTCGGCGATGCCCATCTCGGCGGCGACGGTGACAGGCGCAATCGGCACCAGCTTGATGGAAAAGGCCTGCTCGACCGCGTCCTGCACCTCGTCGAGCGCCTTGCGGGAGCCCGCCCAGAGCTGCGCGTGGCCGTTCTCGAGGTTCCAGTTCACCTCGTAGAGCTTCGACGCCAGCGGATAGCGCGACTTGAGCGTGTGGCGAATCTCCTGCTTGGCGTCGTTCTTCTCTTTCTTGCCCGGCTTGCGCTCGTTCTCCTTCACGAAGCCCTGCTCCCACGTCTCGAGCTCGGCGCGAATGGCGGCAGCCGGAATGCGCACCTCGTCGACGCGAATGGCAAAGACCGCGAACGGGCCGGTGAAGGTGTCTCCGGCCGCGAAGCGCGTGCCGTTCTTGTCGGCCAGCTCGACGAAGCCGCTCGCGCGCTCGTCTTCCGACTTGCGATCCAGCGGCTCGAACGCATGCGCGGCGAGCGACTTGCCGATCGCGGCCGGCAGGTCCTTCTTCGACACCTTGGCCTTGCCGTCGTGCTCGACCCGGAAGCGGGAGAACGAGGCGGAACCTTTCTGGATGGGCATGGGGCGCGGACCATGATCCAGCACCCGGCCACGCGTCAAGAACTGCCGCCGAAGAAGTCCGGCTACCGGGCCTGGAGCGCGCGCGCTCGCTCGGGAGACAATGCGATGACGCTGGCGATGTCTCCACCGCCGTCGAGGGTGATTTCGACTGCCCAGCCTTGACCGCGCTCTTGCAGGACGATGACGTTTCCCGATCGGCCGCGCTCGATCCAGCTCGCGAGCAAACCATCGCGCGAGGTGCGGGCGTCTTCGTAGCTCATCCCCGGATTGCGGATGGCCTCCAGCTCGCGCTGGGGAATTTCATAGGTCTTGGCGTATCCGGACATGATTGGAAGCCACGGTGTCGAGAAAAAAGAGGCCCCGATGCCTGCGCACCGGGGCCCCGATCCGTTACCTGGAGCCTGTTACTTCTGGCCGCCCGTGACCGCCGCGCTGACTTCGGCGGCGAAGTCCTTTTCCTTCTTCTCCAAACCTTCGCCGAGCACGAAGCAGGAGTAGCGGCGGACCTGCATGTTCTCGCCGATCACGGCGATGGCCGCGTTGATCTCCTCCTGCACCGTCCGCTTGCCGTCCGGGTCGCGGAAGAAGGCCTGCTCGAGCAGGCAGTTCTCCTTGTAGAACTTGTCGATCTTGCCGGGCAGGATCTTCTCCAGCATCGCCTCGGGTTTGCCCTGCTCGATGAGCTGCGCGCGCGTCACGGCCTTCTCGTGCTCGAGAATGTCGGCCGGCACGTCCTCGCGGCGCAGGTAGGGAGCCTTGGTCCAGGCGATCTGCATGGCGATGTCCTTCACCAGCGCCTGGAACTTCTCGTTCCGGGCGGTGAAGTCGGTCTCGCAGTTGATCTCCACCAGGACGCCGATCTTGCCGCCCAGGTGGATGTAGCTGCCGACGGCGCCTTCAGTCGCGCTGCGTCCGGCCTTCTTGCCGGCGGTCGCGAGACCCTTCTGGCGCAGCCAGTCGGACGCCTTCTCGAGGTCGCCCGCCGTCTCCACCAGCGCCTTCTTGCAGTCCATCATTCCAGCGCCGGTCTTCTCGCGAAGCTCCTTCACCAATGCCGCAGTAACTTCCGCCATGACTATGTCTCCTAACGCGTTGCCGTTGCTTCCAACCACTGCCGATCGTCTTCCGCTGCGCATGGGGAGATCCGGTCGCTGACGCGACCTCAACCAGGGGGCGACTCGCGTCTCCCCCTGGACCCCCACGCGTTTCAGCGCTGCTGGCTATTCTGCGGGCTTCTCGGCGTCGGACTCGCCCGTCAGAGACGCGGGCTTGTGCTCGACGATGGGGCCCGGCGAAGCGTCGCCTTCGGGGCGCGGAGCAGCCTCGCGGCGCGGTCCACCGGTGCGTCCGCCGCGGCCACCACCTGCGCCGCCGCGGCCACCGCGGCCGTCGCGACGTCCCGGACGGCGCTCGGAAGCGGCGTCGCGGTCATCCGTGGGCTCCTCGCCCTGGGGAGCCTCGGTGCCGTGGTGCGCCACGTAGCGGGCCCGGCCCTCGATGGCGGCGTCCGCGACCTTGCCGCAGAAGAGGCGGATGGAGCGGATGGCGTCGTCGTTGCCCGGAATGACGTAGTCGATGCCTTCCGGATCACAGTTGGTGTCGACCAGGCCCACGATCGGAATCCCCAGGCGCGTGGCCTCGTGGATGGCGATGTGCTCCTTCTTCGGGTCGATGACGAACAAGCAGCCCGGCAGGCGGGCCATCTCCTGGATGCCGCCCAGGTTCTTCTTCAGCTTGTCCATCTCGTTCTGGAGGATGGCGACTTCCTTCTTGGGCAGCTTCTCGAAGGTGCCGTCGGTCGACATCTTCTCCAGGCCCTTCAAGCGGTCGATGCCGGTCTTGATGGTCTTGAAGTTGGTGAGCGTGCCGCCGAGCCACCGGTTGGTGACGTGGAACTGGCCGCTGCGCACAGCCTCTTCGATGACCGCGTCCTGGGCCTGCTTCTTGGTGCCGACGAAGAGCACCGAGCCGCCGTGCGAGCAGACGTCGCTGACGAACTTGAAGGCCTCGCGCGCCAGCCGCACGGTCTTCTGCAAGTCGACGATGTAGATGCCGTTGCGGGCGCCGAAGATGTAGGGCTTCATCTTCGGGTTCCAGCGCTTGGTCTGGTGTCCGAAGTGAACGCCGGCCTCGAGGAGCTGGCGCATGCTGATGCCCTGGGCGGGCTGCATGGCCTGCGCCATCACGGAAGAGGCGTCGGGCGGGGGAGCTGCGGGGGTTGCTGCTGCTTCGATGTTCTCGGCCACGTTTTTTCTCCTCCACCTCCGTCGCGTCAGAGCAGGCCCTTTGCAGGGAACCCCGCCCCAATCGGGAGGTGTGTGTATTTGGTTGCTTGGACTACTCCCTTCCGATGGTTCTGAAAGGGAGCGGCCTTTTAGCAGCTGCGGCCGCGTTTCGCAAGCCGGGTATTCCGTCAAAAGCCGCGAAGTGGGCGTACGGGCGCCCGCGGGTTAGACTCGCGCGATGCCCGACCGGATCGACGTCCTGGGGAAGCGCCCAGAGCGCCTCGCCGCGTTCCGTGGGCGCCTGCTCGACCCGGACGAAGATCCGGTGCTCAAGCAGATCACCGCCGACGCCGCCAAGGATTTGGAGATGACGGCATCGGCCGTCTCCCTGGTGCTCGAGCGGCTTCAATATTTCCGCGCCGCCACCGGCCTGGACTCGATGAGCCTGCTGGCCCGCTCCACCGACCGCGACATGTCCATCTGCCAGTACGTCGTCCGCGACGGCGCGGCGGTGATGGTGACGGACACCTCCAAGGACGAGCGCGTGCCCGGCGACCTGGTGAAGCGCGGCGTGCGCGCCTATCTGGGCCAGCCGCTGCACGTGGGCGGCGAGGTGGTGGGCGCGCTCTGCGTCTTCGGCGAGGCCCCGCGGCAGTTCTCCGAATCGGATCGCGACGTGCTGGCCCGGCACGCCGGCCGCGCCGACCTGCGGCTCGCCGAGCTGTCCGCCGAGCAGCGGGGCGCCCTGGGGGCCGAGACCCTGCTGCGGGCGGCCACCCGGCCCGTCTTTCAAGAGCTGCGCAACGCGCTCTGGCAGCTGACCATGAGCATCGACGAGATCCGCGTCGCCGCCGTGGAGGCGCAGCGGCTCTCCGCGCTCATCAACGCCGGCGTGCTCCACACCGACGGCCACGCGGTGGACCTGGGCGAGCTGGGCGGCGCCACCGAGGCCGCCGCGCACATCCACATGCTGGTCGACGAGGCGCAGCTCTCGTCGCAGCGGCTGCAGACGGGCCTCTTCGCGCTCGAGGCCGCGGCGCAGCGCAAGGGCTTCACCGCCGACTTGAAGGTGGTCATCTCCTCGGCGCAGAAGCTGGCCGATCACTATCTGAAGCTGGTGGGCGGCCTCGACGCGGCCGGCATGCAGACGGCCGTGGTCGACGCCTCGCCCGGCGCGGCCACCAGCCAGATCGCCACCGCGCTGGCGGTGCTGGCCGAGGCGCTGGTCACCGCGCACGTCACCGACGGCAAGATCGTCGCCACCGTCAACCGCCGCGACGACCGCGTGGTGCTGCGCCTCGACAGCCGCCTCTCGCCCGACCTGGTGGCCAGCACCTCGCAGCACCTGCGCGACCTCATCGGCACCTCCGCGGGAAGTCTCGGCGTGGAGGGCTCGGCGCTCTGCCTCTCGTTCGCCCCGGGCCAGGAGAGCGAAGTCGATTGAATCACTTCCGCCAGCAGGCCGGGCTCGTCCACCCGACCGCCTGCGACGGGGTCCGCACCCGCAGCCAGCCGTTCTCCAGCCGGCTCTCCACCGTCAGCAGCGTCCCTTGCCGAAGCTCGTCGATGGTCGCGCTCGTCACGTCCGGCGCGGTCCGCAAGATGCAGTCCGCCGGCAGCGCGGCAGCATCCACTGCGGCGGTGGCGGCCGGCGCCGCGGCTGGAATCGGGTCGGCAGGCTCGTCGTCCGCGCCGTCCTCTTCGGCCAATTCCCGCGCCTCGCCGCGCGGCGACGGCACCGCATAGACCACGCCGCTCACCGCGCACGCAGCCGCCAGCAGGCCCCAAGCCATGCCGCGCTCGTAGAACCGCCGGTGCGTCTGCTTGCGCAGCACCTCGTCGGGCACTGGCAGGATGTTGCGGGCGTTGCCGATGGCGTGCTCGCAAGTCGCGACGCGCTCCCGCGCGATGGACGCTTCGTTGCCCATCTCGATGGCGGCCTTGCGCAGCTTCTCGCAAGCGTCCTCGAGGCGCGCCCGGATCTGCACCTGCTCCTTGCGATAGCGGGTGACGAGCGCCCGCAGCTCGCCCGGCGGAAGCGAGGCGCTCTGCGGGTCGAAGCGGAACTCGCGCTGCGCGTCGCGCGCCCAGTCGTGCAGCCGGCCGCGCCGCGCCTCGCCCAGACCCTTGATGTCGTCGGGCATGGAGAAGAGCACGTCGAACGCGGTCTCGATGCCGAAGCTGCGCAGCACCTGCTTGTGGCTGGGCGCGAGGCCCTGGATCTGCACCGGCGCCAGGAACACCTTGCGCAGGAAGTCCTTGCGCTGCAGCTCTTCGCGCCGGTCGGAGAAGCCCTGCTTGTCGGCCGCGAAGCGGCCGGGCAGCGATTCGTAGTCGGCGCGCAGCTGCTCGATGCCGGCCAGGTGCCCCTTGAACTTCGCCGCCGCGCTCCAGGCGCAGCGCATGTAGCCGTCCTGCGCTTGCAACAGGCTGGCCCTGGCCTTCACCAGGGCAGAGGCCCGGGCGCGCAAGATGCGCAGCGCCTCCGACTTTCTCGCGCCCTCGCGCAGCAGCAGCGCGAAGATTCCCAGCGCCGCGCAAGAGGTCATCAGCAGCAAGAACTCGCGCCCCTGCGACACCTCCGGACCGAAGAGAAAGAGCGTCCAGGTGGCCACCACCGCCAGCCCGGAGGCGAAGCGCGCCCGGCTCAAGAAGCGCAGCTTCGCCAGCTCCTTCGCCACGGGCTTGGGCATCTCGCCCTCGGGCATGGGCACCGGCGGCGGCGGCGGCGACAAGAACCAGCGCGTCTGCGTCTCGCGCGCGAACTGCAGGAACGACGAGATGTCGTTGGGGTTGTTCTTGAACTCGAAGGTGTCGACCGCGACGAAGAAGACCGCGCCGGTGGCCACCGTCAGCTGGCACCAGGGGCAGCCGGCGAGATCGGTGGAGAAGACGTGCAGGCGGTCGACGCCGCACTGGCGCAGGTTCTTCCCAGCCGCGCGCAGCGCCGCGGACCACTCGGTCGCCGTGGGCCTGCCGCCCGCCACCGCCGCCGGAGAGAAAGCGCGCTCGAACAGCTCGGTCAGCGCGGCCGGCGCGGCCTTGAAGGGCAGATGGATGGGCGGCGGCTTCATCTGCCGGACGGCGGCGTCGCGGCCGTAGGCGAAGCGGAACTCGGCGATGGCCCGCTCGGAGGTCATCTCGCCCGCGCCCAGGTAGACGCCGTCGAACGGATGGCGGCCCAGGAAGACGAGGTGGAAGAGCAGCACCGCGAGGCCGAAGCCGTCGTGGTGCTCCGACCGCTGCGTGCGCAGGTGGCGGTTCTGCAGCTCCGGCGGCGTGAAGCGCGCCACGCCCACCTCGCAGGGGTAGACCACGTCGTTGCCGCGAACCTGGAAGGAGTCGCAGTCGATGAGCCGCGCCGTGCCGGTGGTGGGCGAGACCAGGAGGTTGCGCTCGTTGACGTCGCCCACCAGGTGTCCCGCGGCGTGCACGGCCTCGAAGACGCAGGCGATGTTGTAGGCGACCGCCAGCAAGAAGCCCCAGTCGCGATCGGGAAACTCGTTGGCGCGGCTGGCCGGCGAATAGAGCAGGTGCACCGGCTTGCAGTTGGCGATGCGCGGCATGACGAAGCCCACCGGCGGCGAGCCCGGCGCGCGATGCAGCGTCGCCTGCGGCCAGGCCGACTGCTCGGACAAGACCTTTGTGCCGTGGCTGGCCATCCACACCAGCTTGTTGCGCTTCTCGTCGTTCAGCGGCCGCAGGTAGAGCTTGGCCACCAGGCGCGGATTTCCCTCGACGTCGAAGACCGCGCCCTCGCCGCCGCGCGCCACCTCGCGGCCCAGCTTGATGCGCTTGCCGGTGCCGTCAACGAAGACCATCGCGGACCGCCAGCAAGAGGGTTTTGTCGTCGTCCGTCCGCTCGTTGATGGCGGGCGATTCCAGGAAGTCGCGCAGCGGGGCCAGCAGCGTCTCGGGGTCGGGCGTCTGCCGCAGCGAGCTGAACATGGGCCCGAAGAAGCCTTGATGGACCGTGCGCGCGTTCAGGTTGGCCATCAGCATCTGCAGGCCGTCGGTGGTCAGCGCCAGCTCCGCCGGCGCCGCGCGCTGCATGGACTGCACCGTCTCTTCGTACTTCTCGTCGGTGAGGAAGTCGCTGTCGTTCAGGTAGTCGCCGGCGCGCGGCCAGAAGACCGGCAAATACTCGTCGTTCTCGCGCACGACGATGAGGCCGTCGCCGATCTGCCCGAAGCAGGCCTGCTTTTCGCCGACGATGGCGCCCAGGAGCGTGCAGGCCAGCTCGCGCTTGGGGACCTCGAGCTGCGCGGCGCGATCGTCCACGGCCTTGCGGGCCGAGCGGAAGCAGGCGACCACGATCTCGGGCGTGACCACCGCCTCGGCTTCCAGCAGCTCGCAGGCAGCCTTGACGAACTCGGCCACCGCCGCGCCCGCGCCCTCATCGCTGCGCAACGCGCTGCCCGCGCCGTCGGCGCAAGCCACCACCAGGAAGCTCTCGCCGTGCGGCCTCATCGAGGTGCCGGCGTGCGCGTCCTGACAGAGCGTCCCTGCTTTGACATGCGACGAGCCGGGAACCGAGGCTCGCAAGAGCTTCCACACGGATTACACCTCGGCCCAACCGTCCGGGCCGGCAGGGTTGGTCAGCGGCGTCTCCTCGGTGGTCTTGCTGCGCGAGACGGCGCGCTGCGAGTTGGACAACCAGACGAAGAGATCGCGGAAGCGCAGGCCGTCCAGCTTGAGCGGCTCGCGCACCGAGATTTGCCGGAGGACTTCGAAGTTGGCGCCGCCGACGCCGACCGCGAAGAACGCGAAGGCGCGCGCGGCTTCACCAGATTTGACCTTCTCGGCGGCCAGGCTCCACTCGTCGGTGGGGCCGCCGTCGGTGATGAGGAAGACCCACGGGCGGTAGAACTGCACGCCGTTCTGCTTGTAGAGCTGCTTGCGCGCGTGGAGCATGTCGATGGCGCGGACGATGGCGGCGCCCATGGGCGTGTCGCCCGTGGCCTGCAAGAGCGGCGGCCGGAAGTCGCCCACCGCGCCGAAGTCGCTGACCATGTTCACTTCGCCGCCGAAGGTGACTAGCGCCACCTCGACCCGCTTGGCCGCGAGGCTGTCCGCGGCGAGCTCGTCCTTGTAGGTGAGCAGACCCGCGTTCAACTCAGCGATGGGCGCGCCCTCCATCGAGCTGGAGATGTCCAGCAGGAGGACGCACGGACAGCGTGGATCGGGGTTTTCGGCAAACGACACACCACCAAACGGCATCTGGTCCAAGTTGAGGCTCCCTTGGGCTCGATCCGAGTCGAATTCGTTAGCTATGTCAACGATCGGGCGCGAAAAAAACCTTCGGGAAGATGGGAGGTTCGCGCACACATCGCACGTTCTCCCATCTCACCGAGGTCAGTCGATGACGGCGCCGGTGCCCTCTTCCAGCGGCAGGTGGCACTTCTTGTACTTCTTGCCGCTGCCGCAGTGGCACGGGTCGTTGCGGCCCACGCGAGGCCCGGCGCGGACGGCCGGCTGCGACGATGCGGTGCCGCCCTGCCCGCCCGAAGCCGTCGGCGCCTCGCCGTGGCTCTCGATGGTCTGCTGCCGCGCCCGCTGCGGCATGGGCGGCAGCGTAGTGGCCGGACGCGCCTGCGCCGGTTGCGAGGTCTGGGAAGCGGCAGGGGGCTGCGCCGGCTGCTGGGCAGGCTCGACGCGCATCACCATGGCGATGGTGGACCCGGCGATGCGGCCCTTCATGATCTGGAAGAGCTCGAAGCCTTCCTTCTTGTATTCGATCTTCGGATCCTTCTGCCCGTAGCTGCGCAGGCCGATGCCCTGGCGGAGGTGGTCCATCTGCAGGAGATGGTCCTTCCACAGCTGGTCGATCGTATTTAAATAAAGCCATTGCGTATAAAGCCGGAAGTCGTCTCCCAAAAGCTCCAGCTTCGACTTCAGCTTCTTCTCCGCCACCTTGAAGATGTCGAGCTGCAGCTGCTCGCGATCCAGCTGGGCGCCGGCGAAGCTCATGTCGACGTTCAACGCTTCGCGAACCCGCTGCTGCAGCGCCTTCGGGTCGAACTCGTCGTTCTTCGAGCGCGGAAGCGATTCGTCCACCACCTGGATGATGATCTCCTCGGCCAGGTC
>DATBAA010000308.1:0-5133 GCA_036271755.1 Myxococcales bacterium
CCCAGCGGAACCCTGGCCCGCACCGGCACCCGCGAAGGCGACCACCTGACCTTCATCAGCTGACTCTCTCGTTCGCGTTGAAACGAAGCGTTGGAGCTCAGGCGTCGAGGCGGATGCCCGGCGCGGCGATCTGATCGACCACCCGCTCGCCCGGGCCGATGTGGCAGCGGTCCCAGACGACCGCGCGCTCGATCTGGGCGCCGGCGTCGACGCGCACCGCCTGGCCCAGCACCACGTCCGGCCCGACGCGCGCCCCAGCCGCCACCTGCGCGTCCTGCAGCACCAGGAGCGGTCCCGAGAGGACGGCGTCGTCGCTGATCCGGGCCGACGGATGGATGCGCACGCCCGGCGCGCGCTCTTCGGTTCCCGCCAGCGGGTCCGCGCCCGGCCTGAAGCGGTCCAGCGCCACCCTGCCCTCGAGCACGTCGAGGTGCGCCTTGAGCAGCGAGCGCGGCGCGCCCAGGTCTCCCCAGTAGCCGCTCTGCAAAAAGCCGTGGACCTTGGCGCCCTCGTGGATGAGCCGCACGTAGGCCGTCCGGTTGATGTCGCTCTCGCCCTCGGCCGGCAGCCGCGAGAGCATGGCCGGCTCGAGCACGTGGACCCCGGTGAAGTGCATGCGCGTGAGACCGGGCTCCACCGGCGCGCCCCGCCCGGCGATGCGCCGCACGTTGAGCTCCTTGTCCACCTCGACGGCGCCGTAGGTCGCGCCGCGCGGATAGGGCGCCAACACCATGGTGGCCATCGCCTGGGCCTTGCGGTGCGCCTCCAGCGCGGCGGGCAGATCCAGGTCGAAGATCATGTCGCCGTTCATCACCAGGAACGTCTCGTCGCCCAGCATGGCCTGCGCGCGCTTCACGCCGCCGCCGGTGCCCAGGATGTGCTTCGTCTCGCGCGAGACCTCCAAATCGAGGCCGAGCTGGGTGGCTATTTCCCGCGCGCCCTGCTCCATGGCCGCGCCGAGATGGTGCGTGTTGACGATGATCTCGCGAATGCCCGCGCCCTGCAGCAGCGCGAAGTTGTAGCGCAAGAGCGGCAGCCCGCAGAGCGGAACGAGAGGCTTCGGGACCTTGTCGGTCAGCGGCCGAAGGCGCGTCCCGAAACCCGCGCAGAGGACCATCGCCTTCATGCGCGGCTACTCGACCGCCGGCGCCGCATCCGCCGCCGGGCGCCGTAGCCAGCGCAGCACCGCCGCCGCGCGGCCCTGCAAGAGCGAGACGAACCCTACGTAGAAGAAGCCCCATTGAAAGAGGAGCAGGAACGGCAGGGAGAAGTAGACACCCTTGTCGAGCGCGAAGTAGATGGCCGACGTCAGGTACGCGCCCAGCGCCAGCTCCAGGAGCGGCTGCGCGGTGAGCAGCGTGCGGTAGCGCTTCTTCACCCAGCTCTTGTCGCGCCCGCCGTTGAGGCCCATTTTCGGCGTGCGGGTAAAGCCGGTTTCATAGCCAACCAGGGCTTCAATGACAGCCTTTGATTGGTTGACGCACATGCCGATGCCCAGCGCCATGATGAAGGGCAGGTACTTGATGCGCTGCCAGAGCGGCATGCCGATCTCGCGCTGGCTCGCGATGTAGAACACCACCACGCTCATGGTCGCCGTCCAGAAGAACGGCAGGTCGAGCACCAGCACTTCGTACCAGCCGTGCTTGAAGCGGATGACCATGCTCACCGGCATCAAGATGGTCAGCAGGATCATCAGCGGATAGGTGAGGTTGGCGGTGAGGTGGAAGAACGCTTCGGTTTTTACTTCGCGCGGCAAATCGCTTCGCAGGATGCGGGGCAAGAGCTTGCGCGCGGTCTGGATGCTGCCCTTGGCCCAGCGGTGCTGCTGCGACTTGAAGGCGTTCATCTCCACCGGAACTTCGGCCGGCGAGACCACCTCGGGCAGGTAGACGAACTGCCAGCCCTTGAGCTGCGCGCGGTACGAGAGATCGAGATCTTCGGTGAGCGTGTCGTGCTGCCAGCCGCCCGCGTCGGAGATGGTCTCGCGGCGCCAGACGCCGGCCGTGCCGTTGAAGTTGAAGAAGCGCCCGCTGCGGTTGCGCGCGGTGTGCTCGATGACGAAGTGGCCGTCCAGGAAGATGGCCTGCGCCTGCGTCAGGTGGCTGGAGTCGCGGTTGAGGTGTTCCCACCGCACCTGCACCATGCCGACCTTCTCGTCGGTGAAGTGGTGCACCGACCGCCGCAGGAAATCCTTGGTCGGGACGAAGTCGGCGTCGAACACCGCGACCAATTCGCCGGTGGCGATCTTGAGCCCCTCTTGCAGCGCGCCCGCCTTGTAGCCCTGGCGGTTGTCGCGATGGATGTAGGCGATGGCGACGCCGTCGCGCTTGAGGCGCTCGACCTTGGCGCGGGCGATGCCCTGCGTCTCGTCGGTCGAATCGTCGAGGACCTGGATCTCGACGCGATCGCGCGGATATTCGATGCCCGCCACCGCGTCGATGAGCCGCTCGACGACGTACATCTCGTTGAAGATCGGCAGCTGGATGGTGACGCGCGGCAGCGTCTGGAACCGCCCCTTCGGGGTCGGGAGGTTCCCTTTGTATTTGTAATAGAGGTACGCCATCACGTACCGGTGCGAGCCGTAGACGGAGAGGATGAAGAGGACCAGGAAATAGGTTGCGAGAAAAAACAACTCCACCCAGGTCATCTCTTGTCACCCCGACAAACGCAGTACTGCGAAATCATTGTTGATTTTCGGGATGGCCCCGATTTGGCGGGACTGTACGTGACGCCCCCACGCTTGTCAAACGAGCAAGGGAGGATGCGTCAGGCAGCCTGCAGTCGCGCCTCGTTGCTTTCCGCCTATCGCGCTCCCGCGGCTGGTAGTGCCGGCTCCCACCCAGGTACCACCGGAGCCGCGATGCGAATGTAGGTCGCGTCGGCCTTGCGGTGAAGGCCCTCCTGCATGAGCGCAACATGTTCGGGCGGGTGGCGAAAGAAGTTCCGTGTCAGCGCGGCGTCGGCGGCATAGGCGCGCTTGATCTCCGGCAGCGACCAGTTGGACGGGAACGGCGCGTAGGCCAGCTTCGGCTCGCGCAGCCACCAGTCGGTGAAGCCGAAGCGGGCGTGGTGCAGATCGTAGACCGCGGTGCCCGGATACGGAACCAGCACGCCGCGGGCGTTGAACGACGCGGCCAGCGGCGCCGCGCGCTCGATGAAGTCGACGGTCGCCTGCAGCTCTGCCAGGGTCTCGTCCGGCCAGCCGAACATGAGGTTGACCATGCAGTGCAGGCCCAACGAGCGCGCTTCGCCCAGCACCGTCAGCACCTGCTCGACGGTGACGCCCTTGCCGATGCGCAGCAGCATCGACGGGTCGGCGCTCTCCATGCCGATGTCGATGCCCGTGCAGCCGGCCTGCTGCATGCGCCGCATCAGCGCTTTGTCCAGGTGCGCCGGATGGGCGGTGCAGGTCCAGTAGACGCGGCGCGGAAGCCTTGCGAGCTCGTCGCACAGCTCGACCAGGCGGCGCTTGCCGACGGCGAAGCTGTCGTCGAAGAAGGAGAACGCGGTCAGGTCGAAGTCGAGGATCTCCTGCGCGATGCCCGAAGGGCTGCGATAGCGGAAGCGGCGGCCGGTGACGTTGTTGGAGCAGAACGTACAAGCCGCCGGGCAACCGCGAGAAGCGAGCAAGCCCGCCGGCGGCACCGTCGCCGTAGAGCCATACCAGGCAGGATCGAAGAGCCTCAAAGCACCGGCGGGTTCGGCGAGCGCGTCCAGGTCGAGGAGAAACCCGCGCGAGGCATTGAGCTGCACGGCGCCCGTCGCGTCCCGCCAGATCAGCGACCGCACCGTCCGCAGGTCGCGCTTGCCGTCCAAGGCGTCGCAGAGCTCGGCCAGCGTCTCCTCGCCCTCGCCCACCGCCGAATAGTCGAAGCCGTGCGCCAGCGGCTCGAGCGGCGCCACCGTCGGATGCGGGCCGCCGCACACCAGCGGCACGCCCAAGCTGCGCAGCTCGCGAGCCAGCGCGTAGGTCTCTTGCGCGTAGAGCGTCTTGCAGTGGAGGCCGATGAGATCTGGCGCGAAGTCGCGCACGCGCCCGGCGAGATCCGGCGGCGCGTTGGGCGCGCTGCAGTCCAAGAGCGCCACCTCGTGCCCCGCGCGCTCCAAGGCTGCGGCGAGATAGAGAAACGAGAGCAGCGGCGTGCGCACCGTCTCGTCCGTCTTGGGGTTGATGAGAAAAAGCCGCGCCACGGCCTTGAATCTACTCCCTGCAGAGCGCCGGCGGATACGGATGCTCGGGCGGCGCGCCCAAGGCGTCGGGCCCATCGAGGCTGGACCGCAAGAGACACGCTTCTTTGTCGAGCCGCAGGGCAACCTCGACCCGGCGCGCGCGAAACGTCAGGCCTTCGCGAACGGCGCGCACTTGCAGCGCCTGCTCCGCCCGCCGCGCGAGCTGGTGGTCGATGGCGCGCGGCTCCTCGGCGAAGGCCGGCAGCGAGCGCCAGGGCAGCTGGTCGAGCCAGGCGTCCCAGGCAGCCTGCGGCGGCGGCGAGCCTTGCAGCGCGGGCTCGACGAAGCGCCGCGACAGCTCTTCCGCCAGCGCCGGCTCTCGATGCAGGTCGATCAGCTTCCACCAGCGCCCCGGATGGAACGCGTCCGAGAGCAGGTGCGGCGCGCCCGTCTCGAGAAACGGCAGGAAGCCGTAGATGCGCAAGGCCTCGCAGCAGCGCGCGCCGAGCAGATCGCGCAGGTCCGAGACGCCGGCTTGCACGCGCAGCGCCTCTTCGAAGCCAACCGCGCGCACGAGCCAGCCGCCTACCGCCGCGAAGAAGGCGCAGCCGGGAATGGCGTCTGAAGATCCGTCGATCTGCGCCGGCCAGGCTTCGCTGCCGATCCAGGCTGCCAGCGCCTCGTGCACGTTCGCCGGCGCCGGAGGCTGCGAGGTCCGAAAGTGCGAGAGCTCGTGGATGATCGGCCCCGTCAGCCGCGCGTCCATCTCCTCGATCTCGCACTGCCCGTAGAGCATCGGCATCGACTGGCCAAAGTGACACTCGCTATACAATTCACCCAGCGTTCCCTGCAGCAGCTCTTCCGGCGTGGCGGCGCCAAAGACCTCGAGACCTTGCAGCCCGGCGCGGGCGGCCAGCGCAAACAGGGCCTGGAGCGCGGCCGAGAGCCGCGGCAGCCCCGAGA
>DATBAA010000309.1:0-6030 GCA_036271755.1 Myxococcales bacterium
CGTGCGGCGGCACCGCGGTGCAAGGCGGCCCGCACGATGTCGGCGCCACTCCTTCTTTGAACATCACCGTGAGCGGCGGCGGCGGCGCGGTGACTTCGCCGGACGGCGCCTTCAACTGCACGGGGACCTGCTCGAGGGGCACGTCCATGGGCGCCGCCATCCACCTCGACGCCGCGCCCATCGCCGGCATGCAGTTCATGGGCTGGAGCGGCGCCTGCTTCGGCACCGGCGGCTGCGATCTGACCATCGCCGGCGACACCGCTGTCGGCGCCGCGTTCGCCGCGCAATCGGTCGCGCCGGTGACCATCGAGGTGGAGATGGACGGCGCCGGCTCGGGCCTTTTGACCTCTTCGCCCGCCGGCATCCGCTGCCCCGGGTTCTGCAGCATGCAGGTGGAGCCGGGCACCATCGTCGCCCTGACCAGCAGCGCCAACGCCACCTCGCGCTTCGACGGCTACGGCGGCGCCACCTGCCACGGCACCACCTGCAACTTCGTGGCTTCGGCAGCGACGAAGGTCTTCGCCAGCTTCAGCAGCACGGTGATCACCGCGAAGCACACGCTGACCGTCACCGCCGCGGGCGACGGCGCCATCGTCTCCAGCCCCAGCGGCATCTCCTGCCCCGGCACCTGCTCCGCCAGCTTCCAAGAGAGCGCGACGGTGCTGCTGACGGCCACGGCCTCGAGCGGCTCGACCTTCGCCGGCTGGAGCGGCGCCTGCGCCGGCACCGGCGGCTGCAGCATCTCGCTCGGCGGCGACGCCGCGACCACCGCCACCTTCACCGCGGACGATCCCTGCGCGGGCCTGATGCCCACGCTGCCTGCGCCGAAGACCTTTATCGCCGCCACCGCCGGCTCGATGAACGAATGCGACCAGGCCAACACCGACGGGGACGGCAACCTCTACGTCGACCAGTTCTTCGACGGCAACCGCCACCGCATTTCGGGCACCGCGACGGGAACCTTCGATGACCTCTTGTTCGTCTCGCCGCTGCAGTCGGGCTTCATCGGCACGCCGGACGGCGGCGGGCCCGACGCCTCCGTCGCGTATGCACCGGACGGCACCATCGCTTCGACGGTCACCTTCCCCGGGCCGGCGTTCTCCATCGGCGGCGACAACGCCAACGGCGGCAGCATCCACATCGCGATCAACTGCGACACCGCCGCGCAGACGACGAGCTTCGTCTTCATCCGCATCGACGACCACAACCAGGTGGTGAGCCGCACCACCTACGCGGAGAACGGCTGCCTCGACAGCACCGGCTTCCAGACCATGGTGGACTTGCAGGACAACACCCTCCTCGTCGCGACCGACAGCGCCGGCCTCTTCGACGCCCGGTGGTTCGACGCCAACGGAGAGCCGCTCGCCGGCTGGTTCCAGGCCGGCGCCACCAACGGAGCGTTCTGGATGCTGCGTCCGCTGATCGGCGGCGGCGCGGCACTGCGTGCGGGCGAGGAGTGGATCGCGACTTTGCCGAGCGGCAAGCTACTGGCGAGCCCGGCGCCGGCCTTCTTCGAGAAGAGCCACAATCCGGCGATCGCCCTCGGCGGCAAGGCCTACGCCATGGTGCCCGACCCGGGTGTCTCGACTTCGGTCGACATCGTGGCGGCGTCGGGGAAGAGCTGCGGCTCCATCGCTTCTGGCAGCGACGGTCCTGGCCTCGTGTTCCTGGGCAAGGACGGCACGCTGATCGATCTGGGCGGACCCGCCGCCTGCACCGCGACCTACTATGGACAGGCGCTGAAATAGCTCCGGGCGAGTGGCCGCCGGCCGAGGGTGCGGGTCGGTTGTGAAGCGCTGACGCGATGCGCTTTACTTAACTGACTCGCACCGTTATACGTGCGCCGCCCCAGGCCAGACGGCTGGGAAATCCCTCGGAGAAGAAGCGGATGGATCAACTGAAGTCGAAGGTCGCCCCTGCGGACGGTAAGCTTGCAGTTCTCCTGCCCGGCATGGGCGCGGTCGCCACCACCTTCATCGCCGGCGTAGAGGCAGTGAAGGCCGGGCTGGCGAAGCCCATCGGCTCGCTGACGCAGATGGCGCACATCCGCCTGGGCAAGCGCAGCGAGAAGCGCTGGTCCATGATCAAGGACTTCGTTCCCTTGACCAGGCTGGAAGACCTGGTCTTCGGCGGGTGGGACCCCATCCCCGACGACTGCTACACCGCGGCTGCCAAGGCCAAGGTGCTCTCGCCCGAGCACCTGGCGCAGCTCAAGCCGGCGCTGGAGAAGATCAAGCCGATGACGGCCGTCTTCGATCGCAACGTCGTCAAGCGCCTCGACGGCACGCACTTCAAGAAGGGCACCAAGCGCGAGCTGGCCACCGCGCTCATCCAGGACATCCGCGGCTTCATGGACAAGAACAAGTGCGCCCGCGCGGTCATGGTGTGGTGCGCTTCCACCGAGGCCTACCAGGAAGCGGGCCCGGAGCATCAGACGCTGGCGGCCTTCGAGAAGGCGCTGGACGCGGACTCGCCCAACATCTTCCCGTCGCAGATCTACGCCTACGCAGCCATCACGTGCGGCGTTCCGTATTTGAACGGCGCGCCCAACTTGTCCGCCGATTTTCCGGCGATGATCGAGTTCGCGGAGAAGAAGGGCGTGGCCATCGGCGGCAAGGACTTCAAGACCGGCCAGACGCTGATGAAGACCATCATCGCCCCCGGACTCAAGGCGCGCATGCTGGGCATGGAGGGCTGGTTCTCCACCAACATCCTCGGCAACCGCGACGGCGAAGTGCTCGACGACCCGGCCAACTTCAAGACCAAGGAAGTGTCGAAGCTGTCGGTGCTGGAGCAGATTTTGGAGCCCGAGAAGTACCCGGAGCTCTACGGCGACCTGCACCACAAGGTCTCCATCCACTACTACAAGCCCCGCGGCGACAACAAAGAGGGCTGGGACAACATCGACATCGTCGGGTGGATGGGCTACCCGATGCAGATCAAGGTCAACTTCCTCTGCCGCGACAGCATCCTCGCGGCGCCCATCGTGCTCGACCTGGCGCTCTTCGGCGACTTCGCGGCCCGGGCCGGAATGAAGGGCATCCAAGAGTGGCTGAGCTTCTACTTCAAGAGCCCGCAGCACGCCGCCAGCGTCTACCCCGAGCATGACCTGTTCGTGCAGAAGGTCCGCCTGGAGAACAACCTGCGCTACATGATGGGCGAGGAGCTCATCAACTATCTCGGCTCGGACTATACGAACGAGTAGTCGCACTTTCAGCGAGCAGCTTTGCTAGGTAGAAGGACTGATGATCTTCGCACTGCTGCTCGCAGCGCCGTTGACCCTCCATGACCTGCAGGATCGCGCGCGCCAGAACGACCCGCGCGCGCAGCAGGCCGTGGCGCAGTTGGAGAACGCGCAGGGCAAGCGCGACGAAGCCAACTGGGCGTGGTTTCCCAACTTCGCCACCACGGCGTATGTCGCCGGCCCGACGCCAGAGCACCGGCTGATCGGGGGCGACAAGGACGACGATCCCACCAACCCCGCGCACCTGACGCCGGGCTCGACGGGCACCAGCATCTTCCACGGCGAAGTCGGCGTGGTGGCACATGTCGACATTCAGGGGGTGCTGCCCATCTGGACCTTCGGCAAGCTGACCGCGGGCAAGGAGGCCGGCAAGCATCTGGTCCTCGCCACCGAAGCGCTGCTGCAGCGGGCGCGCGATCAATCTGCCTTCGACGCCGCCCGCGCTTACTGGGGCTACCAGACCGCGCGCAACGCCGACACCTCGGTGCAGAAGATCCGCGATCGTTTGGGTGACGCGCAGAAGACCGCGGCGCAGCTGCTCAAGGAGAAGAGCTCGCAGCTGGGCAAGTCCGATTCGCTGAAGCTCGATTATCTGGCCGAGGAGATCGAAGCGCAGCATGTCCGGGCGGTGAAGAATCGCGACCTGGCGCTGACCGCGCTGCGGCTCTTGATCGGCGCCCAGCCGCAGCAGCAGGTGGAGATCGCCGTGCAAGAGCTGCCCGACGCGCCGGCGGCGCCCAACGCGGACGACGTCTTGCGCAAGGCGCTCGAGCGCAGGCCCGAGACGAAGGCCGCGGCGGAAGGCGTCGCGGCGCGCATGGCGCTGGTCGATCTGGCCAAGGCGCGCATGTATCCGGATTTGGGAATCGCGTTCGGAGCCCGCTACACCGAAACGACCAACGCCGACAGCCCGTCGGACCCGTTCATCAACAACCCGTACCACGAGAGCTCCGCGTACGTGGCGCTGGGCCTGCAGGGCACCTTCGACATTCCGCAGAAGCTCGCACGGCTGCATCAGGCGGAGGCAGATCTCCGCGAGTCGCTGGCGGTGCAGGCAGGCGCGGCGCAGCTGGTGCGGCTCGAGATCCAGCAGGCGATGGGAGACCTCGTCGAGGCGGGACAGCGTTGGCAGCGGTACGTGAATCAAACCAGCATCGGAAAGCAGCTCGCCACGCAGGCTTCGGTGGCGTTCGATTCCGGCCTGGGCGACGCGCGCGATCTGCTCGAAGGCACCCTGCTCTTCGCCCGCGCCGACGGCGAGCGGCTGGGCGCTCTCTACGACGCGCAGGTGGCCTGGGCGGCCCTGGAAAAGGCAGCCGGCGGGCCGCTGCAGTAGCTTTACCGAACCGCGCGGAGTTTTCGCGCGTCCATCCCATTGGAGGCTTTCTCGATGACCTCACTAGCCCTTGCTCTCTTGCTCGTCGCCGCGCCCGCCGCCGGGACCGCCTCTGCCGCGGTGCAGTCGGCGCAAGATCACCTGCGCACAGCGCTCGACGGCTGGTTCAAGGCCCAGGGCCCGATCCGCGACTCCGCGCGCGCCAAGGCCCGCGCGGCGGTGAGCGATCTCATCGACTTCGACACCTTCTCCAAGGACACGCTGGGCGACCAGTGGGACAAGCTCAAGCCGGCCGAGCGCGCGCGCTACACCGCAGCGCTCAAGGGCGCCATGGAGGCCAACTACCTGCACAAGATGCGCTCGGGCCAGTCGAGCGACGTGGCCAAGGTGAAGAGCGAAGTCACCGGCGAGACCAGGCAGGGCGCGCGCACGCTGGTGAAGACGCACGTCACTTCCGGCCAGGACAACATCGATATTGATTATCTCATGGCCAAGGGCGCGAAGGGCTGGCGCGCGGTGGACGTGCTCACCGACGGCGTCTCCACCTCCGACACCTATCGCGAGCTGGTGGCGAAGCAGCTGCCCAAGAGCGGCATCGAGGGCGTCATCTCCTTCTTCGAGAAGAAGAAGAAGTCCATCGAGGCTTCCGAAGACGCGAAGACCGCAGACGCTTCGGCTCCTTCGAAGGCCGAGCCGGCGGTGGCCAACACGCCGCCGACCACCGCGCCGCCCGCGAAGCAGTAGACTGCCGGCATGTATCGATACTTCGCGTACGGATCGGCGCTGTCGAAGCGCCACATCGGAGAGTGGGCGGCAGAGCACGGCGTCGACGCGCGGCTCTTCGCCCGCGGAGTGCCCGCGATCTTGCGCGGCTACAAGCTGAGCTTCGACGTCGAGAGCCGCTTCTGGGGCGGCCGCGTGGCAAATTTGGCGGTAGCGGCGGACGGCGGTTCAGTGCACGGCGTGCTCTTCGACATTCCCGTGCCGGCGCGCGATGCGGTCTTCCGCAAGGAGGGCGTCCCCACCGGCTTGTCCGAGGAGATCGACGTCACGGTCGAAGCCGGCGGAGAGTCCGTCGCGGCGAAGGCCTTCGTGGCCCGCGCCGAGAAGCGCAGCGGCCCGGGCCCCGCGAGCGGCCGGCTCCTGGCGTACTTGATCGAAGGCGCGGAGGAGCGCGGCCTGCCGGCGGAGTGGATCGCGGAGCTGCGCAAGCAGGAAGTCCTGCAGCCGGCCCCGAAGCCCGGCCCCGTCGGCCTGAAGATCGACCTCAAGCGCTGACCCCATGACGCTGATGCTCCAGGTAGACCCGGCGGCGATTCACGTCGACGGTCCGCCCGAGCCGACGAAATTCATCTACGACCACTATCTCTTCCACCTCGTGCAGAGCGGGATACCCGCGGGAGTCTACGTCTCGCTCCGGGACGGCCGCCTCGTCCTCACGCGCGGCGAG
>DATBAA010000310.1:0-2490 GCA_036271755.1 Myxococcales bacterium
TGGACGGTCCGGAGTTCATGAAGGGTTGGACCGCCAGCGGCTACAACGACTTCAACCGCGTAGCCATCGCCATTGCCGAAACTGTCTGCGTCATTCTCTACCTGATTCCCAAGACGTCGATCTTCGGCGGTCTGCTCACCATCGCCTATCTGGGCGGCGCGGTCTCCACGCACGTCCGGTCGCACGACGGCTTCTGGTTCGGGGCGGTCATCGTCGGCATTCTCGTCTGGGGCGGGCTCTTCCTGCGCGAGCCGCGGCTGCGCGCGCTGCTGCCGCTCAAGAGCTAGCTTCGATCGCGCGCGCGACGAACTCGAGGCCATCGGCCTGCGCGGGGAGCACGTTGACCATCACGAAGAAGGTGTGGATCTGCCCCGCGAATCGCTTGCAGGTCACGGGCACCCCGGCGGCGATCAGCGCCTTCGCATAGGACTCGCCGTCGTCGCGGAGCACGTCGTGGTCGGCGGTGAGGATGACCGCCGGCGGCAGCCGCGACAGATCGGCCGCGCGCAGCGGAGAAGCGTCCGGGTGCAGCCGGTCGGCCTCGTCCACGTATTGATTCCAGAACCAGATCATCCCTTCGCGCGTCAGCGAGAGCTGGTTCTCTTTCGCCCGATAAGAGGCGGTCTCGAAGTTGGCCTCGGTCACCGGATAGACCAGGATCTGCAGTGAGATCGCAGGCCCGTTCGAATCGCGCGCGCGCCGCGAGATGACGGCCGTCAGGTTGCCGCCCGCGCTGTCTCCGCCGACGATCAGCCGGCCGCCGGGCTTCAGCCTCTTGGCTGCCCACTCCAAGGCCGCATAGGCGTCGTCCACCGCGGCCGGAAAGCGATGCTCGGGCGCCAGCCGGTAGCCCACCACCAGCACCGCGAAGCCCGTGCGCTGCGCCATCCGCCGGCAGAGCGTGTCGGACTCCGCGAGCGAACCCAGCACCCAGCCGCCGCCGTGCAGCCAGACCAGGATGCCCTTCACCTCTCCGTGGGGCACCAAGAGGCGCGACGCGAAGCCGTCGTGCTGGACCTCTTCGACCGAGGCCATCTCCGGCCCCTTGCCGAAGAGCGGCAGCAAGAGCTCGCGCGCGCGGCGGGCTTCGCCGGTGGTCATCTCGTTCTGCGGCTTGCCGCGCTTTGCTTCCAGCGTCTTCAACCAGGCCGCGGTGACTTCGTCGATCATTCGTTTGCCTTCAGAAGATGCGAAAGCCGACGGTGAGAGTGACCATCGGGCTGTACACATAGGTGGTCATCACGCTGTCGATATAGGCCGCCGCGCTGCTCTCGAGGGTGCGGTCGTTGGCGGTCTCGTTGCCGCCGCGCTTGCTGATGGTGCTGCTCGAGGCGAAGGTGTGCATGCCGCCCAGCGCCGCGCGCAGCTGGAAGCGATCTTCGATCAGCCACGCCCAGCCGATCTCGACGGTGACTCCCTGGACGGTGGTGGAGATGTCGTAGCGGTCGTTGTTGGTGCCAATGTTGATGCGCCCGCCGGCCGCCAGCACCGAAGCCGCCGAAGCGCCGCCGCCGAGAAAGCCCACCATGTAGCCGGCCTGGAAATAGAAGCCCAGGCGTTCGAAGGGCCGCCAGCCGAGGCGCAGGTGCAGCAAGAGCGAGTTCTGCAGCGAGGATTGGATCAGATCGGCGGTCGCTTGATCATAGGCATTGAAGGCGACGAGCGTGTCGTTGATGAGCTGCGTGTAGCCCGAGGGCATGAAGCCGACGCCGCCGGTGAGCTGGAGCCGGCCCGGCAGCTCGAAGGTGACCCGCGCGCCGACGTCGATGGGGAACTCCGTGCCCGCCTCGACGGTCAAGTGGAACGGGTCCGCCCTGGCCGGCAGGCCGGCGAGCATCACCGCACCGAGCAGCACCATCCGCGCATCAAACGGGCTACAAAAGCGCTTCGGAGGTAGAGCCATGGCTTCATTCTACACGCGCAAGGGCGAGCAGTACGCATCGTCACCCTCGACGGTTGGCCCCTGGGATCCGAAGCTGCAGCACGGCGGGCCCGTGGCCGCTCTGCTCGGGACGCGCATCGAACAGGCCGCGGCGCGTCCCGACTGCCGCGTTGCGCAGTTCTCCATGCAGTTCATGGGGCCCGTGCCGGTGGCGGATCTGGACGTCACCGTCGGGCAAGTGCGGCCCGGCAAGCGCATCTCGCACTGGTCCGCCAGCGCGTCGGCCCGCGGGCGCGAGGCGGTGCGGGTCAATGCTTGGATGCTGTCGGTGAAAGAGGGCCGCAATCCATTGATTCATTTGCAGGACTCACCGCCGCCGCCCATGCCTGCCGAAGCGATCAGCACTTACTTCGAGGCGGTCCCGCACTTCGGCTATGGCGACGCGCTGGAGTGGCGCTTTCCCGAGGGCGGCTTCAAAGAGCTGGGCCCCGCGACGTGCTGGGCGCGGCTGAAGGTCTCTCTCGTCGAGGGCGAGCCGGTCTCGCCGCTGGCGCGCGTGCTGGCCATGGTGGATTCGGCCAACGGCATCAGCGCCGAGCTGGACGTGG
>DATBAA010000311.1:0-7064 GCA_036271755.1 Myxococcales bacterium
CCTGCCCAAGGGAATCGAGACCGCGGACCCCATGCTGGACTTCCGCTCGCACGCCTACCCCATCTCCGCCGACGCGCGGCAGTAGCGGGCGCTGGCGGCAGTAGCGGGCCTGGCGGAGATCAGAACTGGCGCAGGAAGCCGCGCTCGATGAGGCCGGCCAGCTTCTGCGCCACCTCCAGATCGCTGCCCGTCGCGCGGTCGAGCACCGCCTGGACCACTCCGTAGTTGTGCACCAGCTGCAGCAGGTCCAGCTCTTCGGGAGCCAGGTCGCGCAGCTTGGGGTTCAAAGGCATGGCGATGCCGATGGCCACCGTCGCCGCCGGCAGCTTCCCCCGGCCCAGCTCGTCGGCCTGGTGCATGGCCTCCATGACCAGGTGCTCGGTGCCCTCGGTGATCTCGTCGGGCATGGGCGGGAGCTCGCCCTCTTGCGGCACGAACTCGAACCCGCCCTGGGTCCAGGTCACCATCCGGTAGAGCGCCTTCTTCGGCGGCAGGGTGGGGTCGGCGTCGATGACCGCGCTCACCACCTTGCCGTGCCGCAGATGCACCCTCCCGCCGCGGTAGCCCTTGATGACGATGGCCCCGGTCTTCTTCGAGGTGGAGAGCAGCTGCAGCAGATCCACCAGCGGCACCTCCTCGAGACGGCCCTGCACGGCGCTGCGCCCGCCGCTCTTCTTCTCCTGCGCCGCCGCGGTTCGCTCCAGGGCTTGCTGCGCGGCCTTCGCGTCGACCTTGCCCTCTGCGCGGTTGACGCTCACCAGCTTCAAGATGCTGGTGCCGATGAGCACGCGATCGCCCTCCTTGAGCCGCGCGCGCTTCACCTTCTCGCCGTTGACGAAGGTGCCGTTGGTCGAGCCCAGATCGCTGATGGTGATGGTCCCGGCCGCGAGGATGATCTTGGCGTGCTTGCGCGAGACCATGTCCTCGATGAGCACCATGTCCAGGTCGCTGGCCCGGCCGATGATCAGCTCGCCGGCGTCGCCCAGCGGGTATTCGCCGCCCTGGTACTTGCCGCTGATGAAGCGGAGCGCGAAGGCGTTGGTGGTCATCGGCTCTTCCCCGCCGCCTGGGCGAGCTTCAAATAGCTCTGCGCCATGCGGTGGCCCGGCTCCATCTTCAAGGCCTCTTCCCACTGCTGCACGGCCTCGGCGAGGTTGCCCGTCGCCTGCAGCGCGGCTCCAAGCCCCACCCGCGCCGGCACGCTGCGCGGCGAGTGCGACACCGCCACCCGCAGCTCGTTGACCGAGCCTTCCAGATCTCCGGCGTCGCGCAGCGCGTGCGCGAGCTTGAGGCGCAGGTCGATGAAGAGCGGGCAGAGCGAGAGCGCGCGCCGGTATTCGGCGGCGGCGTCGTTGGGCCGGTTCACCGAGACGTAGCCGTTGCCCACCGCCGCGTGCAGGTTTGCGATCTTGCCGCGGGTGTAGTTGTCGAGCGGCTCGTCGCCGTTCGGTTCGCGCATCTGCCCGCTGCGGCTGCGCTCCAGGGCGGCGCGGTACACCTTCTGGCCGCGGTCGTACTCGCCCAGGTCGTTGCAGACGATGGCGAGGTTCAACGCGGCTTCGAGGTAGTCGGGGTTCACCCCCAGTGCGCGCTCGAACGCCCGCTGCGCCGCCGGGAAGTCTCCCAGGTGGTGATGGATGACGCCCAGCATGTGGTGCACGTCGGCGAAGTTGGTGCCGCGCGCGGCGACCTGCTCCAGCTGCCCCCGGGCGAGCTGGTAGTCGCCTCGCTGAAAGTACTCTTTGCCGAGGGCGACCAGATCCCTCACGGCTTCGTCCATTCGTTCGCCCCGCAACAATTGCCAGCTACGCTAGCACCTTATTTGTCGGGCTGCGCGGGTGGGGGTGCGGGGACCGGCGTGGCCGGCTGATCTCCCGGCGCCGCCGTCTTCGGAACCTTCGGGTCCGACTCGGGAAGCTCGGGGCGCAGCGACTGTCCAGACGGCACTCCCGGCGAATCTCCGGTTGGCCGCGCTTCGACCTTGGGCGGCGCCTTGAAGGGCCTCTGGCCCGGCAGCGGCACCGGCTCGAGCGCCGGCGGCTTCGCGTCGGCCGGAAGCGCCTTGATGCGATCGTCGGCCTCCTTGCGGTGCGGGTCCGAGGGCGCGTCCTGGACGAAGCGGATGAGCGTCGCGCGCTCGTCGGCGGCGTCGTTGAACTTGCGGTAGGCCTGCGCCGCGCGCCAGAGCATGTCGGCGCGCAGGTGGCCTTCGCGCAGGTCGCCGAAGGAGTCCGCGATGGAGAGGTAGCGGTTGGCGGCGCCGCGCCACTCGTTCTTGCCCTCGTAGAAGCCGGCGACATAGCGCTCGTGGGACACCAGCCGCTCGCGGCAGTCGGTCAGCTCGATCTGCGCCTTGGGGACGAGCTCGCTCTTCGGGTAGCTGGTGAGGAAGCGCGAGTAGCCGTCCATGGCCTGGCGCAGCGGCCCTTGATCCTTCTCGTAGCTGGGCGGGAACAAGAACCAGTCCGAAGGCTTGTCGTTGTAGTGGGAGAAGCCGATGCGATAGGCGGCGTAGCCCGCCTGCGGGTGCGACGGGTGGCTCTTGACGAACTCGCCGTAGGCGGTGGCGGCGCCGTTCCAGTCGTCGTGGTCGAAGTCCATGTCGGCGATGGCCAGCTCGGAGAGCGCGGCGTACTGCGAGTAGGGGAAGTTGTTCTTCACGAACTCGAAGTAGCGCACCGCCTCGACGAAGTTCTGGTCGTGGCGCTCCTTGATGCCCTTTTCGTAGGCCTTGCCCGCGTTGGAGGCCTCGGCGCCGCTCACCGGCTTCGCGACGTCGTCCTTCTTGGCGGCGCAGGCCAGGAGGCCCGCGCAGAGGGCGAGAACGCTAATCTTCGCTGCCGTCATCTTCACCATTCCACTCGATTCCCGCCGCCCGGGCTGCAGCGCCCGGCCGGTGTCCTTTGGCGATGAGCGCCCGCATCAGGCGCCGTTTCTCGCGTTCGTCATTCTTACCTGGGGAAGCTCTTCCCCGCAGCTTGCGTTGTAACGCCTGCGCCGCCAGCTCGTCGTCGCTTTTGCCACCGCGCGCTTCCTCGGCTGCTGCCCGGGCGACTTCACCGCTCACGCCCTGCCTGGAAAGCCGCCGCAGCACCATCCGGGGAGCTTCTCCCCGTTCCATCGACGATTTCGCCCGCGTCGCCGCCACTTCGCGGTCGTCCATGTACCGCAGCTCGCGCAGCCGCGCCACAGCCGCTTTCGCATCCTCTTCGCTGACGCCCCGCCTGAGGAGCGCCTGCGACAACTCCTGCTCGGTGCGGCTGCGCAGTCCCAGCAGCTTCATGGCCAGATCGAGCGGCCGCAAAGGAGCTGCGTAGTCGCTCTCTCGCCTGCGGCGAGCGCGACTAGAACCTTTCGATCTGGAAGTCATCGTCCGCTGGCGCGGCTGGCTTGGCGGGGGCGGGCGGCTTGATGCCGGCGGGCGCGGCGGGCTTCATCCCGGCCGGAGCCGTCGGGGTCCGCGGTGCGGCCGGGGCAGCCGGCCGAGGCGCGGGCTTGGCCTGCGCGCCGCCGCCTCCGCCGGGGGTCTGCGTCTCGTCCTTGCCGCCTTCGAAGCTGTCCCACGACGAGTCGCTGGTGGCGCTGATGCCCGAGACGCGCAGCGCGAAGTCGTCAGGGTTGGAGCACTGCCGCAGCGCCTCTTCGTAGGTGATGGCGTTGTTCTTGAACAGGCCCATCAGCGACTGGTCGAAGGTCTGCATGCCGTACGTCGTGAAGCTTTGCGAAATGGCCTGCGGGATCTCCTTGGTTCTATCTTTATCTTCAATCATCTCGCGGATGCGGGTGTTGCAGACCAGCACCTCCACCGAGGCGACGCGGCCCTTGCCGTCGGCCCGCGGGACGAGGCGCTGCGAGATGACGGCGCGGAGCACTGAGCCCAGCTGCAGGCGCACCTGCTTCTGCTGGTGCGGCGGAAAGGCCGAGACGATGCGGGCGATGGTCTCGGTCGCGTCCAAGGTGTGCAGCGTCGAGAGCACCAGGTGTCCGGTCTCGGCAGCGGTCAGCGCGGTCTCGATGGTTTCTAGATCGCGCATTTCGCCCACCAGGATGACGTCCGGGTCTTGGCGCAGCGAGCTCTTCAGGGCGTGACCGAAGCTGTGCGTGTCGACCCCGACCTCGCGCTGGTTCACGATCGACCGCTTGTCGCGGATGAGGAACTCGATGGGGTCCTCGATGGTCATGATGTGGCAGGTCTCGTTCGAGTTGATGTGATCGACCATCGCCGCGAGCGTGGTGGACTTGCCGGAGCCGGTGGTGCCGGTGACGAGAATCAGGCCGCGCTGATCTCCCGCGATCTTCTCCAGCACCTTGGGCAGCATCAGCTGATCGATGGTGGAGATCTTGAAGGGGATGACCCGCAAGACCACGCCGATGGTGCCGCGCTGCTGGAAGACGTTGACGCGGAAGCGGCCCAGGCCCGGCACGCCGTACGCCAGGTCGAGCTCGCTCTGCGCCTTGAACTTCTCCTTCTGGTAGTCGTTCATGATGCCGAACGACATCCGCGAGATCTCCTCTGGCGGCAGGCGGCGGGCGTCCTTCAGGGGCACCAGCGAGCCGTCGACGCGGAACATGGGCGGCAGGCCGGCCTTGAGGTGGATGTCCGAGGCACCGCCTCTCAATGCGACCTGTAAAATTTCATTGAGCTCCATGGCGCAAAGCCTAGCACCAAGCCCGCGAAACCGCGAAAGACCTACCGCGGCTTCAGGGGTGAGCGAGATCCGGGATTAAAAAAAAAGGAAGTAGCCGTCGAAGGCCACCAGAAGACCTACACAGCCCAGCGCGATGCCCGCCCAGAGGAGCCATTTTTTTGACGAGAGGATGGTCACCGACAAGAGGATCAAAGCGAGGGTGATCAGCTTCCCGCCCAGCTCGTAGCGCACACTGGCCGCCGCCGGCTCGATGGACTTGCGCTGCTGGATGTCCTCCTGCGCCTCCAGCTCTTGCACGCGAAAGAAGACCTGCTGCGTCTGCCGGTCGAAGTCGCGGACCCGCTCCTGGTACTCCACCTGCTTGAGCGCGTCGTGCTTGGCCTCGGGGTCGCTGGGCGAGAGGCCGCGCTTTCCCAGGTCCAGGTCGATGCGATCGCGAGCCACCTCCAGCGTGGCGCGCGAGGAGACCGCGGTCTGGTAGTAAGCCCACAGCTCGGCAGATTGCCTGCGAGCCGCGTCGGCAGCGCCTTTGGCCGAGCCCACCGCGTCGTTCCGGTCGCTCTTCACGTTGCCGATGAAGCTCAGCGCGGTGGTGAGGACGATGGCCGCCACCGAGACGCGGTTCTTGAGGGTCTCGGCCTCGGCCTCGCGAATGGAGCGCTCGGCGGCCTGCCGCTGCTGCATGGCCACTTCTTCGCGCAGCAGCTCGTTGTCGCTCTTTTCATTTGCCACGGACGGCCTCCCGCACGGCGTCGAGCGTGACTCCAGGCTGCGCCAGGACCCGCTCGCGCTCGGCCAGCAGCGCGGGCCCGATCTCTTCCAGGTCCGAAGGCAGGTCGCCCGAGCCGCGCGCGATCTGCACGTAGCTCGCGTGCAAGATGTTCTGCATCCAGTCGACGCGGAAGGTGACCTGGTAGCTGGTGCGCAGATCCTTGCGGATGGGCAGCATGCCCTGCGCCTCGGTCTCGCGCTGCTGCAGGCCGCGCTGGGTGAGAAAGCGCGCGAGCTGCCACGACAGCTTCACGTTGGGCGTATGCACCGGCACGGCCCAGAGGTGCACCTCCTCGAAGGAGAAGGTCTTGCCCTTCCGCTTCGGCTCGCCGGTCTTGGGGTCGATCTCCAGCGACGCTCCCGCGGGCTCGGGCGCGAACGACAGGTCGGAAGGCCCGCGCATGCCCGGCTCCGCGTCGCGGCGCGCGCCGCCGTGGGCCCAGAACGCATCGGGCTGGTTGATGGGCGCGTAGGCGATCTTCCGGTCGTGCAGCAGCTGGTTGACGCCGAAGGATTCGATGCCCTCCGCCGTCTCGCACTCGGGCGCGAGCAGGTGGTGCTTGCGCATCAGCGCGCGCCACTGCATGGCGTCGAGCTTGGCGGGCGCGTCGGGCTTCTTCAGATCCTCGGGCTTGAGGCCGTGGCGGAAGTAGCTGCCCACCAGATCGCGCATCGCGTCCTCGCCATGGCCGGTGCGCCGCGCCAGCCGCTGCCTGACGATGGGCGCGGGCATCTCGGCCCCGATGGGCACGTTGGCGGATACCGGCTCCGCCCAGGCGGCGGGCTCGTGCGCCCAGCTCCAGGCGGCGACGAAGATGTCGTAGCTGTCCCACGACTCCGGGTTGCGCTCGAGCTCGTAGCCCTTGGGCAGGCCGTAGCCGTTGGCCTCCTTGATGGCCGCGTCGATCTCCTTGCGGTGCTTCTCCCAGTGCAGGTAGGCGTCCTCGACGGCGGGCTTGAGGAAGGCGATGACGTCGACCTGCGCGCGCTTGGGCAAAAACCAGATCTTCTTCTCCACCGTGCCGCGCTCCACCGCCTCGGGCAGGTACTCGTCGATGGCGTCCGCGGCCTCGCCCTTCTCGGCGCCGTCCACGATGGGCCGTACGGACTTCTCGCTGGTGAGGTTGTCAGTCCACTCGTCGTCGATGTCCGCGAGCAGCATTCCCGAGGGCTTCTTGGCCTCTTCGGTGAGCTTGTCGTAGACCTCGTCGAAGTCCTTCGCCAGCACCATCTCGAGCTCGAGATCGTGAGCGGCGGCGAACTCGGACAGCTCGTTCTGCATCATCCACTTGGCGCGAGGCTCGCTGGCGCGCAGCAGGATCTTCACGTGCTTGCGCGGCGCCAGGTGCGGCCGGTCGGGCTTCAGGTTGATGAGCAGGAAGGCGATGTTGACGCCGATGCCGATGATGAGGAGGCCCTGCAACAAGGTCCGCTTGAGCACGCGGAGTCTCTAGCAGAAACAATCCGCAATGGGATCCGCCGAAGCGCTGCGGCCCCGCTCGAATTGAGCAGGGCCGCGTGAAATGAGCTCTCTAAAAGCGCAAACGCTAAGCGCCCTCGGCGCAGTTTAGCGCTTGGAGAACTGGAACCGCTTGCGCGCGCCCGGCTGGCCGTACTTCTTGCGCTCGACCGCGCGAGCATCGC
>DATBAA010000312.1:0-4593 GCA_036271755.1 Myxococcales bacterium
CGAGCTCGCCTTTGCACTTCGGGCAGGCGAGCACGTCCTTGAGCTCTTGGGCGATGGCCATGATTGATTCCTTTAGCCGATGCGGTCGCCATCCGCCGGAGAAAAGCGGGACAGCTCCCAAAGGCGGGCATAGCGGCAGTAGGCTTCGAAGGCCCGCGCCCAGGCCATTGCCGCGCCCGGGCCGCCGTCGAGGAAGCCGCCTTTGAGGAGGTAGCCGCGGACGAAGCGCCAGAGCGGCCGGAGGGCCACTTGCGCGGGCCCTGCTCTCACGCCTCGCTCGTGCAGCATGGTCGCGGCGCGCTCGCCGTAGCGCTGCATCTTCTGCAGGCAGTCGGCGAGGGAGTCATAGGTGTAGTGCAGGATGGGCGCTTGCAGCTGGCCGATGGAGCCTTCGACCAGGAGCCGCTCGTGGATGGCGCGGCCAGGGTCGTAGCGGCAGGCGTCGCGGCGGAAGAGGCGGACGTGGCGGTCGGGCCAGAAGCCGCCGTGGCGCAGCCAGACGCCGCGGAAATGGTTCTTGAACGGAAGCGAAAAGGCCGCATGAGGCGCTTGCGGAAAGCGGGAAATCTCCGCCGACGCGCGCTCGTCGGCGTCGATGGAGAGGATCCAATCGCCTTTTGCTTCTGTCCGGGCGAACTCGTGCTGGCGGGCGTAGTCGTCGAAGGGGCGCTCCAGGACGCGCGCGCCGGCCCGGGCGGCGACCTCGCGGGTGCGATCCTTCGAGCCGCCGTCGATGACGAGGATCTCGTCGCAGAGGCCCTTCACCGAGGCGAGACAATCGGGGAGCGCGCGCTCCTCGTCCTGCGCGATGATCGTCGCCGACAGCTTCAAAGGCGCGCCTTGAGCGTCTTGATGAAGTCGGTGGTGGAGTGATCCTTGGGGTCGCCGGCGATCACCGTGCGTCCACCAAAGCTCGCCACCAGCGCGCGCTCCGGGACCGTGTCGGGCGTGTAGTCGGTGCCTTTGACGTGCAGGTCGGGGCGCAGCTCGCGCAGCAGCGTCTCGGCGGTGCGCTCGTCGAAGAGCACCACGCAGTCCACGCCTTTGACGGCGTCGACGAGCTCTGCCCGCTCACGCTCCGGCACCAGGGGACGCCGCGGGCCCTTGCTCTCGCGCACCGAGCGGTCGGTGTTGACGCCGACGACCAGCAGGCCATTGGCGCCGGCGAGCTCTCGCGCCGCCAGCAGATAGCGGACGTGGCCGACGTGGAGCAGATCGAAGGCGCCGTTGGTGACCGCGCAGAGGCCGCCCTTCTGGCGAGTGGCTTCGCGCAGGACGGCGGCCTGGGCAAGCGTGCAGATCATCGCTCGGCCCGGGCGATCTGGACGCGCTGCAGCTCTGCCCGCAGCTCGGCCTGCGACACCGTGGCGGTGCCGGGCTTCTGCACCTTGAGCGCGCCGGCGACGTTGGCGAGGCGCATGGCTTCGACGGGGTCCGCGCCGGCGGCGAGCGCGAGCGTGGTGGTGGCCATCACCGTATCGCCCGCGCCGGTGACGTCGACCGCGTCGGCCGAGCCGTGGACCTTGACGAAGGTGGTGGGCTCGTTCGGCCGGAGCAGCGCCATGCCGCTGCGGCCGCGGGTGACGAGCAGCGACCGCACCTCTAGGTTTTGCAGCAGCTCGCGGCCGGCCTGCTCGAGATCGTCTTTGACGGCGCGGCCGACGGCGGCCTCCAGCTCGACCTCATTGGGCTTGGCGAGCGTGACGCCGCGGTATTGGGCGAGGCCGTAGCGGGCGTCGACGCAGACCGTGCGGCCCTGGGCAGCCAGGGCCCGGACCGCGTCGACGAGCGGCTTTACGAGCAGGCCCAGGCCGTAGTCGGAGACGAGCACCGCGTCGCACTTGCTGGCGTTCAAGGCCTGGATCAGCCTCTGCGTCAGCCGCGGATCGGGCGCGCCGGGGCCGTCGCGGTCGATGCGGACGATCTGCTGGCGGCGGGTGTTCTTGCCGCCGGCGAGGACGCGCGTCTTGGTGGCGGTGGCGCCGGGCACCTCGAGGATGTTCTCGTCGTTGGCCCCGGCAGCCTTGAGCAGCGCGCGCAGCTTGTGGCCGGTGTCGTCGCCGCCGACGAGGCCGATGGCTTCGACCTGCGCCCCGAGCGCGCACAAGTTGGCGATGGCGTTGGCGGCGCAGCCGGGCTTCAGCTCCGCGGTCTCGTAGCGGACGACGAGCACCGGCGCCTCGCGGCTGACGCGCTCGGTCTCTCCGTAGACGAACTCGTCGGCGACCAGATCGCCCAGCACCGCCACCCGCGCGCGCGGGAAGCGGTCGAGCAGCGCGGTGAGGCCTTCGTTCATTCAGGGGTCTCCTCTCACACTCGGCGCAGCGTGAGCAAGGCAAGCTCGGGGGGCGAGCCGAGGCGCAGCGGGACCGCGCCGACGGTGCCCATGCCGCGGTGGACGTAGAGGGCGCCGCGCGGGGTCTGATAGAGGCCCATCGTGTGCGGACCCAGCATGCGGGCCAGCGACCACCGGGGCGAGAGCGCGAACTGGCCGCCGTGGGTGTGGCCGGAGAGGACCAGGCTCGCGCCCTGCGCGCTGCAGGCTTCGAAGAGCGACGGGCGGTGGGCGAGGACGATGCGCGGCTCTTCGGGCGCGGCGGCTTTCAATGCACTGACGGGGTCGACGCCGAGGCTGCCGTGCGAGGGGTCGTCGACGCCGCCGATGAAGAGGCTGCCCCTGCCGCGCTCGATGCGGGCGCCGGAGTTGCGCAGCAGGGTGGCGTTGGCGTCGCGGATGGCGCGGGCGGCGACGTCGGCGCCGGCGAAGTAGTCGTGGTTGCCGAAGATGGCAAAGGTGCCGAGGCGGCCCTGCAGGTCGCGGAAGGCGCGGGAGAACGGGGCGCCGGCCTTGGCGCTGGCGTCGAGGAGGTCGCCGGTGAAGACGACCAGGTCGGCCTGGAGCGCGGCCGCGGCCCGGGCGATGCGGAGCATGCGCGCCTCGGTCATCAAGGTGCCGGCGTGGATGTCCGAGAGCTGGACGATGGTGAGGCCATCCAGGTCGGGGTGGAGGCCGGGGATGGGAATGTCGAGGCGGGTGAGGACCGGGTCGAGCTCGGCTTCGGCGATGCCGGCGGCGGCGGTCGCGGCGGCGAGGCCGAGGATGCCGGTGGCCGCGCGGGCGAGGAGCTTTCGGCGAGGCTCGGGCAAGTAGACCCGCGAAGACGCCGCCGGATCTTCAAGTGAACGCTGTTCACTTTCGCCCGCGGCTGCCTCGAGTGAACGTCGTTCACTTGGGGTTTTGGGGAGCCGTTTGGCGATGGAGAGGCCCAGGCCGAGCAGCAGCATCAAGGGAATCGACAGCGCCTCGGCGGCCAGCAGCGGCTCGAGGACGAAGGTGCGCAGCGGAGCCGGCGCCACGAGGCCAATGCGCGCCGAGGTCATGAAGCCGACGAAGAAGAGGGCCAGCGCGGCCAGCGCCAGCGCCAGCCAGCGGCGGGCCCAGACCTGATCCGGCCGGGGCAGGAAGAGCTCGCGCAGGGTCAAGAACAGCCCCAGCTGCACGCAGGCCAGCACCAGCAGGAATGGAAGCAAGCGAAAGGCGATCATGGCTGCGTCTTCCAACGCCGGTGAACCCAATACCAATGGTCGGGATGCTCGCGCACCTGATCCTCGACGGCCCTGGTCAGCGCCTGGGTCAGCTCGCTGACGGCGGCGTGGCCGGTGAGCGCGGTCTCGAAAGGTCCGAGGACGCGGACCACGTGCGTGCCGTCGGGCTGGCGCACCGGGAATGCTGCCACCAGCGGCGCTCCGGCCCGCAGCGCGAAGACCGCGGCGGCCGGCGTGGTGCAAGCCTGCGAGCCGAAGAAGTCGACGAAGATTCCGCGGCTCTTCTGCATGTTCTGATCGATCGCGATGGCCAGCACCTCGTTGCGGCGCAAGGCCTCGAGCGCTGCCCGCGAAGAGCCCCGCGCGGGCAAGGCGCGAGCGCCCAGCCTGGTCCTGTCGCCCTCGAGCCAGCGGCCGAAGAAGTCATTGAGCCGGCGCACGATGATCCAGAGCTGCACTCCGCGCCGCGCCGTCGCCCGCGCCAGGAGCTCGAAGTTGCCGAAGTGGGCGATGGCGCAGACGACGCCGCGGCCTTGGGCCCGGGCGGTCTCGTACTTCTCCCAGCCGTCGAAGCGGACCAGCCGCTCCAGCTGCTCGTCGCTCGCGCCGCGGACCAGGAAGAGCTCGCACAGGCTGCGCCCGAGCTGCCGGTAGTTGGCGCGCGCCAGCCGGCGAAGCTCTGCCGCGGAGCTGCGTGGAAAAGCGCGGGCGAGCCCGTCCAGAGCGACCGCGCGCCGCACGCCCAGAAGATAGACGAACGCGCCCAGCCGCTCGCCCAAGCGCAAGAAAGCCCGCGCGAAGAAGCCCCACCTCATGGCGCCACCTCGGCCAGCGCAGCGTCCAGCGCGGCCTCGCCCGAGGTCACGCGCAGCTCGATGGGCAGCGCGGAGATGCCCGCAGGCTCGGAGATGCGCACCAGATCTTTTTCGGTCGTCAGCAGCAGCGCGCCGGAAGCTTCGCGGCGCAGGAGGATCAAATCTTCAGGCGAGTACCAGTGGTGATCGCGAAACCAGCGCGTGCCGGTGACGATGGCGCCCAGCGCGCGCA
>DATBAA010000313.1:0-2596 GCA_036271755.1 Myxococcales bacterium
TGGGGCGGGGACCATGACGGCACCGGGGTCGACTTTGGGGATGCCGAAGTGGCCGCTGAGATGGATGAGATCGAGCGGGCGGAGCAGACCGGACACTTCGATGACGTTCATCTGGCGAGGGGAGCGGATGAGGACGGTGACGCCGTCGATCTCGTCGCCCTGAAAGTGAAACCACATGTCGGTGATGGGCTTGGTGGGTGCGGCGGAGGCGCGCGGGCCGGCGTTGGCTTCGACCAGGTGCTTCCAGCCAGCGGCGGCGAAGTCGTGGCCGAGCGCGGCGAGATTTTCAGGGATGTAGAAGGCGGGCTCGTGGTAGCGGAAGCTCTCGAAGGTGATGCCGTTGAGGGCGGCGATGGGCTGCTCGCCAAGCATGCTTTCGAGCATGTCGCGGTCGAAGGTGACAGCGGTATGCGTCGCAGGCACGGAGGAGATGCCGGCGAGAGCATCGGCGACGCCGGCGGGTTCCTGCGGCTGGCCGCTTTGCGCCTGCGCCAGGGGTATACCGAACAGAACGCTTCCAACTAGAACGGGTAACAGCAGACGCAGTTTCATCGCGGTCCTCGCTGCTGGTTCAGACGCGAGTCGGCGGGGAAAGTTCTGCCTGGGTTTCTGTTTTGGTGAGAGCTGCGGTTGCCTGGGCAGCTGCGAAATGCAGGTCTCTCCACTCCGCGCTGCGCGCTCCGGTCGAGATGACAGGGTTTGGGGAGCGCGCTTCGGTCGAGATGACAGGGTTTTGAGTAGGCGCGGCTACTGGGCGCTGGGAGCGAAGTATCCCTTGCGGGCGCGGACGGCGTAGCGCGGGTCGAGCGCCTGCAGATAGATGGTGCGGAAGCTGCCATCCTGCTTGAAGTCCGCGGGCACGTAGACGAGCGAGTATTGGCTGCGGAGCTCTTCCTCAATGTTGTGGAAGCCGATGGCGACATCTTCGAGCGCGGCGGGGAAGAAGGCCTGGCCGCCGGTGGCGTCGGCGATCTGCTTGAGGACGTCGTCGCCCTTGTCTTTGCTGGGGCCGTAGTTGGTGCTGATGGTGTAGACGATGGTCTCGGCGCGCTGGCACATTTTGATGGCGTCGGACTCGTAGGCGCGGCTGTAGTTGTCGTCGCCATCAGAGACCAGAACGAGGGCCTTGCGCACGGGGAAGTTCTGCTTGAGAGTCAGCATCTGGTCGCGGCAGGTCTTGTAGAGCGAATCAAAGAGCGCGGTGCCGCCACCGGGACGCAGCTTGCGAATGCCGGTGTCGAGGAGATCGATGCGGTTGGTGAAGTCCTGCGAGACCTCGGTCTGGACGTCGAAGCCTTCGACGAAGGCGCGGTCTTCGGGGCGCAGCACCTGGAGCAGAAAGTCGGTCGCGGATTGCTGCTCGAACTGGAAGCGCTGGCGGATCGACGTCGAGGTGTCGAGCATGAGGCCGACACGCAGCGGGAGGTTGGTCTGCTGCTTGAAGTTCAGGACGCGCTGCGGCGGGCGGCCGTCATCTAGCAGGCCGAAGTTTTGCTGCTGCAGGCCGGTGACGAAGCGGCCGTGGTGGTCGGTGACAGTGAAGACGAGATTCACTTCGCGGGAGAAGACGGTGATGCTGGGCGCCTGGGGTGGGGGTTCGTCGCGCGGCTGGAGCGCGGGGGCGGTCTGGTCGGATGGATTCGCCGTGGACGCGGGGGCCGTGGTCTGGTCAGAGGGTGTTGAGGCGGAGGGTGTTTGCGGCTGGCCGGCGGCGGGTTGGTTGGTGGAGGAGGGAGGCAGCGGCGGCGGGCTCGTCTGCGCGTGCAGAGAGCGGGGGCTGCCAAGAAGGAGGCTGAGGCCTGCGATCGCGACGGCGCGAGCGAACGGAGCAAGCCGGGAAGGAATCGTCACAGACTTCATCTTACCAATGGACTCGGCGAAGAGGCCGGTTGGAAGCAGTGGCAGGTTCCTGCAGGCGCAACCGGGTGGCGTTGGCTTCGCGTTCCGTTGGGTCGGGTTTCGATCTGTTCTGTCGCCATCAGGTCTATCGCCATCGGTTGTAGCGCCGTAAGTTCTAATGGAGCAGTGGCGTTGATCTCTGAGATTCCGGGACGGCTGGCGGAGCGCGGTGGCGCGGCGCTGCAGTGGGAATTGCTGCGCGAGCGGCTGGCGGCGAGTGCGCGGTCGGCGCTGGGACGAGCGCGGGTGCTGGCGCTGGAGCCGAGCGCGGACGCGGCGTGGATTGGCGAACAGCAGCAGCGCACCGCAGAGATGCGGCGGCTGGTGAGCGGCGGCGGGGCGTTCGACTTTCACGGGCTGCTGGATCCGGAGGAGCTGCTGGAGAAGGCGCGGATTGAAGGTGCGGCGCTGGAGCCGGCGGAGCTGCTGGCGATGCTGGGCCATGCGGAGCGCGTGGAGGCGTGGCGGCAGACGGTGCTGACGCCGCCGGATGCGGTGCGCGGGCAGTGGGCGGCGATCGAGGCGCTGTCAGAGCCGCTGCTGGCGCGGGATTTAGAGAATCTGCTGCGGGCGCTGCGCGGGAAGATTGAGCCGGATGGCAGCCTGGCGGATGAGGCGTCGGTGGAGCTGGCGCGGATTCGGCGGGCGCTGGCGCGGCAGCATCGCGTGATTGAGGAGAGTTTGCGCAAGGCGCTGG
>DATBAA010000314.1:0-3053 GCA_036271755.1 Myxococcales bacterium
CTCGACGCCATTCTCCTCACGCACGCCCACGAAGATCACATCGGCGCGCTGCCCTATTTGCTGCGCGACTTTCCCGACGCCACCGTCTGCGGAACGAAGTTCACGCTGGCGGTCACCAAGGAGAAGCTGGCCGAGCACGGCATCAAGGCCGACTTCCAGGAGGTCACGCCGCGCGGCATGGGCATGGTGGGCAACCACCTGGACTTCGAGCCGCTGCAGGTGCCGCACTCGGTGCCCGACAGCGTCGGCTACGCGCTCGCCACGGAAGCGGGGCTGCTCATCCACACCGGCGACTTCAAGGTGGACTGGAGCCCGGTGGACGGCCGCCTGCTCGACGTGCGGCGCTTCGCGGAGCTGGGCGAAGAGGGCGTGGCGTGCCTCTTGAGCGATTCGACCAACGCCGAAAAAGAAGGCCAGAGCCCGTCCGAGCGCGAGGTGGGCGAATCGCTCATGCGCATCTTCGCCGGGCCGCTGGGCAAGGGCCGCATCGTCACGGCGATGTTCGGCTCCAACATCCACCGCGTGCAGAGCGTCATCCGCGCGGCCCTGGCCAACAACCGCAAGATCGTGCTGCTGGGCCGGTCGATGCAGACCAACGTGCGGCTCGCCCTCGACCTGGGCTACTTGCGCTGCCCGCCCGACTCCTTCGTCGATCCGGAGGCCGCTGGCCACTTCGCGCCGCGCGAGCTCTGCATCATCTGCACCGGCGCCCAGGGCGAGACCCGCAGCGCGCTGACCCGCCTGGCGCTCGGCGAGCACCCGACCATCCAGCTGGAGAAGAACGACCTGGTCATCCTCTCGGCGCGGGTGATCCCGGGCAACGATCGCGCGCTGGGAAATCTAGTCGATCACCTGGTGCGCCGCGGCTGCCGCGTGCTGGGCAGCAACGCAACCGAGCTGATCCACACCAGCGGCCATGCTTCTCAAGGCGAGCAGCGGATGATGATCGACCTGGTGCGGCCGCGCAGCTTCGTGCCCATCCACGGCGAGTACCGGATGCTGGCCGCGCACGCCCGCACCGCCGAGCTGGCCGGCGTCAATCCGCTCGCCTGCCTCATCGCGGAGGACGGCGACGCCATCGAGCTGCGGACGGGCGAGATCGCCGCGGTGGTGCAGCGCGCGGTCACCGCCGGACGGCGCTATCTCGATGCGCGGGTCTCGCTGGCCGACGTCGGCGAAGTGGCGCTGCGCGACCGCCAGCTGCTGGCCGAGACGGGCATGCTCGTCTGCTTGTGCGTCCTCGACCGCAAGAGCGGCGAGGTGGTGCGCGGTCCGGAGCTCCTGGGCAAGGGCGTCGCCGGCCTGGACGAGCGGCGCATGTCCCAGGCCCGGCAAGCGGCACTGGACGCTTTGAACGCGCTTCTCCCCGCGCAGCGCACCGACCATGGCATGGTGGAAGAGGCCTTGCGCCGCGCCGTGCGTTCGGTATGGAAGCGCGGGGTCGAGAAACGCCCCATGGTTCTGCCCGTCGTCTTGGAGATGTGACATGCCCAGCTTCGACATCGTCAGCAAGGTGAGCGAGCCGGAGGTCGAGAACGCCTTCCAGCAGGCCAAGAAGGAGATCGACCAGCGCTACGATTTCAAAGGCACCGAAACGACCTTGGAGCGCGTGACCACGCCCGACAAGGGCATCAAGCTGCGCACCACCACCGAAGCGAAGCTCGAGGGCGCGCGCACGGTGCTGGTGGAGAAGCTGGCCAAGCGCAACGTCGCGCTGCGGGGCGTGAAGTACGGCGCCATCGAGCAGAGCGGCAAGTACGTCTCGCAGGTGCTCAGCTTCCAGCAGGGCATCGAGACCGAGAAGGCCAAGGCGCTGGTGAAGGCCATCAAGGACTCGAAGCTGAAGGTGCAGGGCTCCATCCAGGGCGACAGCGTCCGCGTCTCCAGCAAGAGCCGCGACGACCTGCAGGCCGTGATGGCGCTGGCCCGCGGCAAGCAAGACGAGCTCTCGGTCGACCTGATGTTCGAAAACTTCCGCGACTGAGACAGCCGCTTATTCCTCGCGGGAGAAGGTCACGGTGCCGAGGGGGCCGCTCAGGACCAGCTGGTCTTGGTTTGCGATGATGGTGGTGAAGGTGTCGGTGCCGCCGTCGAGGTAGTTGAAGGTCATTTCGTCCGGGCTGGGGCCGATCTTGCCCTTCACGGCGAAGCCGCGATCGGGGTTGTCGTGGGCGATGCCCTCGCCGGACACGTCGCTGTCTCGGCCCAAGAGGGACATTTCGATGGCGCCGGCGTCGGGGGTGGTCTCGCGCCAGCTGCCCGCGAAGGCCGGGGTGTCGGGATTCGTGCCGCAGCCGAGCAGCAGGGCGGCAGCCAAGAAGCCCGCGACTTTGAAGGCGTCGAAATCGCTCAAAAATGTCGCCTTGCCGCCGGTGGATTGGATCCGGACCTCGCGACTGTTATAAGCCCTGCCCCCCGATGCCCGACACATCTCCAACCTTGTACCTTCTTTCGCTTGGCTGCCCCAAGAACCGGGTGGACAGCGAGGTCATGCTCGGCAGCCTCCTCAACGAAGGCTACAAGCTCGTCGACGAACCCGAGAACGCCGAAGTCATCCTCATCAACTCCTGCGCGTTCATCGGCGAGGCGAAGCAGGAGTCGATCGACGCCATCCTCGAGCACGCGCAGCACAAGGAGACCGGCCGCTGCAAGGCGCTCGTCGTCGCCGGCTGTTTGACCCAGCGCTACGCGGACGTGCTGCAGCAGGAGATGCCCGAGGTCGACTACTTCGTCGGCACCAGCGCCTACCCGCGCATCGCCAGCATCCTGAAGGGCGAGCGCGACCGCGCGTTCATTCCCGATCCGGACTACATCGCCGACGCCAAGACGCCCCGCCGCAACTCGATGCCGGGCTACACGGCCTACGTGAAGATCAGCGAGGGCTGCGACAACAAGTGCACCTTCTGCATCATCCCCACGCTGCGCGGGCTGCAGCGCAGCCGGCCCATCGCCGACATCGTCGAAGAGGCGCACAAGCTCGTGGCGGGCGGCGCGGTCGAGCTGAACCTGGTCGCGCAGGACCTCACCGCCTACGGCCACGATCTGCCGGGCAA
>DATBAA010000315.1:0-4070 GCA_036271755.1 Myxococcales bacterium
CAAGCGCGAGCTGGCCATGTCCATCGTCGACAAGAAGCTGCTGGCCGCGAAGGCGCGCGCGGCGGGCCTGGCCCAGGATTCGGAGATCCGCCGGCAAGTGCAGGAGCTGGAAGATCGCCTCACCGTGCAGGCGCTGCTCGCGCGGCAGGAGCAGGCGATGCCGCCCGCGTCCGAGGCCGACGAGCGCGCCTACTATGACAGTCATAAAGAGGAGCTGGCCGACCCCGAGAAGGTGAAGCTCGGCAGGGTGCTCGTCGAGATCCCGGCGGCTGCCGAGAGAGCCGCCGCGAAGAGCAGGGCGGACAAGCTGCACAAGTGACCTACTTGAAGTAGGTGCCGCCCTCGATGTCTCGAATCAAGCCTTTGTGGCTTGAATTCCAGCCGAGGCGCTGGCGGGTCTTGGCGGAGGAGCCGGTGACCTCGCGGCCGAAGAACATGCCCAGGAAGCCGAAGTGCGCCATGGCTTCTTCCTGCGGCTTGGAGACGACGGGCAGCTTCAACCCGCGGCCGATGGCCTCGGCGATCTCCCTGGTGGGCACGAAGTCGCCGGCCAGCGCGTGGTACCTGGAGCCTTTGACGCCTTTCTCCAGCGCCAGCCGGTAGAGCAGGGCGGCGTCGAAGCGATGCACCGCGGCCCAGCGGTTCTTGCCCTCGCCGATGTAGGCCGAGACACCTTTGGCGCGGGCGATGTCGATCAGCATCGGCACGAGGCCATGGTCGCCGTCGCCGTGCACCGAGGGCGGCAGGCGGATGACCGACGCGCGCACGCCGCTCGCGTGGACCGCCGCCTGCTCCGAGGGCCGGGTGAAGCCCGCGGGCGCCTCGTCTTCGTCGGGCGCCGACAGGCCCGTGGTGTTGACGAACGCCTTGCCCGCGAGCTCGCCCAGCATCGCCTTGACCGCGATCAGATCTTGCTCGCCCGCGACCTCGCGGCTCACCTTCTCGAAGTCGTGGTTGTGGGCGGTGTGGATGACGCCCTCTGCCTTCGACGCTTCCTGCTTCAGGAGCGCGAGATCTTCGATGGTCCCGCGCACGGCCTCGGCGCCGGCCGCGGATACGGCCTTGGCTCCGGCCTCCGAGCGGGCGAGGCCCCGCACTTTGTGACCCGCGCGCAGCAACTCCTGAATGACAGCCGACCCGACGAACCCCGTGGCACCCGTGACGAAGACGCGCATCTGCTGCTCCCTTGTGTTATACGGAACCAGTGCTCCGTTTCGCGCTGGATATACGGAACCGTGGTTCCGGTTGTCAACTGAAAGGGAGCTCGTGACTCGCCGGCCGCTGCGGGCCGATGCGCTGCGCAACCGCGAGCACCTCCTGGGGATCGCGCGGCAGGTCTTCGCCAGCGAGGGCCTGGACGTGCCCATCGACGAGATCGCGAAGCGCGCCGGGCTGGGCATCGGCACGGTCTACCGCCACTTCCCCAACAAGGAGGCGCTCTTCGAGGCCATCGTCGTCGACCAGCTGGAGCGCTTCGTGGAAGAGACGGACGCGCTGCACAAAGAGGCGGACGCCGAGAGAGCGCTGCTGCAGTTCCTCGACAAGTATGCGGCCGCGGGCGCGGCCAAGAAGGACTTCATCGAGGCGCTCGGGCAAGCCGGGCCCACGCCGGCCATCCGCAAGTTCTTCAAGCGCATCAATGAATCGATGGGGCTCTTGCTGTCGCGGGCGCAGAAGGCCGGCGCCATCCGCAAGGACGTCGGCGTCGACGAGATCCTGGTCTTGCTGCGCGGGGTGCTGGCCGCGGGCGCGGACTACGCGGGGCCGCCGGAGGGGCGTTCGCGGATCTGGGCGGTGGTGCTCGACGGGCTGCGCGCCAGGAAGGTGTGAAGCTGGGAGACCACCGCGGCGCCTTCACCGATGGCCGCTCCCACGCGCTTCAACGAGCCGGAGCGGACGTCGCCGACGGCGAAGATGCCTTCGATGCCCGTCTCCATGGGCAAGAGCGCGCGGCCGGGTGAAGGCACGTCGGCGCCGGTGCGGATGAAGCCCTTGTCGTCGAGCGGGACGCCGCAGCCCTCGAGCCAGCCCGCGGCCGGGTCGGCGCCGGTGAAGAGAAAGAGATGCGCGATGGCGTGCTCCTCTTCGTCCTTGGTGCGGCAGTTGCGCCAGCGCACGGCCGTCAGGCCCTGGTCGACGGTGCCGGTGAGGTTGATGATCTCGGTGTCGCAGCAGACCGTGACGTTGTGGCAGGCCGCGATGCGATCGATGAGATAGCGCGACATGGTCCGGGCGAGGTTCGGGCCCCGCACCAGCATCTGCACGTGCCGGGCGTGGCTGGAGAGATAGACCGCTGCTTGTCCGGCGGAGTTGCCGCCGCCCAGCAGGGCCACCTCCTCGCCGCGGCAGAGGCGGGCTTCGACCGGCGAGGCCCAGTAGGAGACGCCGCGGCCTTCGAGCGCCGCGAGGTTTGGGATCTCGGGGCGCCGGTAGCGCGCGCCGGAGGCCACGACGACGGCCCTCGCGCGCACCTTCCGGCCGTCTACGAGGTGGAGCGTCAGGTGCGGGCCGCACTCGAGCTTTTTCACCTCGGTGGAGAGGCTGAACTCTGCCCCGAACTTCTGCGCTTGGGTGAAGGCGCGGCCCATCAGCGCCTGGCCCGAGACGCCGGTGGGAAAGCCCAGGTAGTTCTCGATGCGCGCGCTGGCGCCAGCCTGGCCGCCGAAGGTGGCCGCTTCGAGGACGAGGACCGAGAGACCTTCCGAGGCCCCGTAGACCGCGGCGGAGAGCCCGGCCGGACCGGCGCCGACGATGACCACGTCGTAGGCGTCTTCGCGCAGCGTGCCCATCACCAGCTTCAAGGCTTGCGCGAGCTCGTTCTTCGTCGGGTTCTTGAGCACCGTGCCGTCGGCGGTGACGACGATGGGCAGCTGGCTGCCGTCCAGCGTGAAGCGCTCGATGAGCACGGCGGCGTCCGGGTCGGTCGCGGCGTCGATCACGCGGAAGGGAATGCCGGTGCGCCCGAGGAAGCCTGAGAGCCGGGTGACCTCCGGCGAGTTGGTGGCGCCGAGGATGACCGGGCCGCCGAAGCCGAGCTCGATGAGCGCCACGCGCCGCAAAATCAGCGCGCGCAAGATGCGCTCGCCCAGCTCTGCCTGCGCCACCAGCAGCGCGCGCAGACCTTCGGACGGAACGGCCAGGACCTCCACCTCGTCGACGGCCTGGGCGTCCAGCACGTTGGAGGCGCTGCCGGAGAGATCGCCGATTTCTGCCAGGAGCTCGCCCGCCACCGCCTCGCCCATCTCTTCCAGCGGGGCGCCGATCAGCTGGGCGAACGGCGCCACCGAGAGCGGCCGGCCCAGCGGATCGCGCGGCGAGACCTTCACCCGGCCGGAGAGGATGACGAACATGCCCGCCTCGCGGGGCTTGGTGGCCTGGGCGAGGAACTCGCCGGCCCGGAAGCGCCGCACCTGGCCGAAGGGGCGGATGCGGTCGATCTCTCCGGCAGAGAGGACCGGAAACATCTGCAGGAACCGCGACTCGAGAGTGGACGCCGGCTGCCCGTCTGGCTCGTCTGAGGTGGGCATTCCGGCGGTCTAGCACCAAGGCCTTCGGATGACGAGCGTCCGGCGCCGGCGCGAAAACTTTGCGATTTGACCCGGGGTAGGGTTCCGCACAGTCGGGCGCCGAGGCCGGACGACCCAACGTAGGAGCACCGACGCCGTCAGGTCAACGAGAGATGCGCGGACTTCGACCATGGTCTGATCGAAACATCGGGTAGCATCGCCCGCGGTGGCTATCGCGTTCATCACTCATCCCGACTGCCTGCTGCACGAGCCGGGGCCGGAGCATCCCGAGCGGGCGGAGCGGCTGGCTGCCATCGAAGACCGGCTGCTCGTGCAGCGGCTGGATCTGCTGGTGACTCACTACGAGGCGCCGCTCGCGACGCGCGAACAGCTTTTGCGGGTGCACTCCTCCGAGCATCTGGAGACGCTGCAGAGGCTCTCGCCGGCGCAGGGCTTTGCGGCCATCGACGAAGACACGGCGATGAATCCGCATACCTTGAAAGCTGCTCATCGAGCCGCGGGCGCGGCGGTGCTCGCGACTGATCTGGTGCTGAGCGGAAAGGA
>DATBAA010000316.1:0-14813 GCA_036271755.1 Myxococcales bacterium
GTCTTTGAATCTCTTCATCGAAAGCCCGAACATCGGCCAGCTCTCGTCGATGTATTTCTATGCGTGGAAGAAGGGTTTGAAGACCACCTACTATCTGCGCTCGCGGCCGGCGACGAAGATCGCCAAAGCCACGGTCTCCGAGCCTGAAGCGGTGGCCTGCTCGCTGGAGAATCCCGGCTCGTGCGAGGCCTGCCAATGAGTCTCGTGAGCCGCCCTGCGCGCCTGCTCGATCCGGGCCTCTGCCTCACGCTGCGGCCCATGGCGTATCCGCGGTTCTTCGAGATGTATCGCGCGGCCATCAAGAACACCTGGACGGTCGAAGAGGTGGACTTCGCCACCGACGTCGCGGACTTGAACAAGAAGATGACCGCCGGAGAGCGCCACCTGGTGCAACGACTGGTGGCCTTCTTCGCCACGGGCGACTCCATCGTCGCCAATAACCTGGTGCTCAATCTCTACAAGCACCTGAACGCGCCCGAAGCGCGGATGTATTTGTCACGGCAATTGTATGAAGAAGCGCTGCACGTGCAATTCTACCTGACGCTGCTCGACACCTACGTCCCCGACGAGGCCGATCGCCATCGCGCCTTTGCGGCGGTGGAGAACATTCCTTCCATCCAGAAGAAGGCCGCGTTCTGCATGCGCTGGCTGGATTCGATTCAAAGCCTGGAGAAGTTAGAGACCCGCGAGCACCGGCGGCAGTTCCTCTTGAACTTGATCTGCTTCGCCGCCTGCATCGAAGGGCTCTTCTTCTTCGGCGCCTTCGCCTACGTCTATTTCTTGCGATCTCGCGGCCTGCTGCACGGGCTGTCGTCCGGCACCAACTGGGTCTTCCGCGACGAGAGCGCGCACATGTCCTTTGCGTTCGAGGTGGTGAAGACCGTCCGCCGCGAGGAGCCCGGGCTCTTCGACGAGCAGCTTGCCGGCGAAGTCCGGCAAATGATCGATGACGCCATCGACTGCGAAAGCGCGTTTGCGGAGGATCTGCTCGGCGGAGGCGTCGCCGGGCTGTCGTCGAGCGACATGCGCAGCTACCTCGAGCTCTGCGCGGACCAGCGGCTGGCGACGTTGGGCTTCGCCAAGCGGTATCAGGCGAAGAATCCGTTCTCGTTCATGGACCTGCAGGACGTGCAGGAGGTGACCAACTTCTTCGAGCGCCGCGTCTCGGCCTATCAGGTCGGCGTCAGCGGCGACGTCGTGCTCGACGCCGCTTTTTAAGCCAGCCGGTGGAGCGCGAAGACGAAGAGCGTGCCCACCGCGAAGGCGCCGACGATGGCCGCGCCGAAGATCTTCGTCTTGTACGCGTCCCGGCGGCTGATGCCGATGCCGATGAAGATAGCCAAACCTATGACCACCAATGCCGCCGGCAGGCCGGTTCGCATCCAGTCTGGCGCGTGGAACGGTCCGTAGAACCGGTTGGCGAGCCAGTAAGGCGCGTACAAAACGTAGCCGAACGCCACGGCTACCAGGGCGGACCAGATGGTCCCGATGACTCTCTCGGAGAGAGTCGGCTTGCGAAATAAAGGTCGGCTTGAGGACCACATTCCCCGACCGTACCTGACCAAAATCAAACACACCAGCTGGACGCCCGTCCTATGCCCAAATCCGACAAAAGTGTCTCATTTCGAGGCAAAAGCGCCGGTTTAGAAGTGCGCGGCCAGTAGGTGACCGCGCGCCGCCGGAGCAGCGGCGGCGATCGCGACCTTGGGCGCCTGGGTGGCGGCCGAGAAGGACGCGAAGTCGACCATTGCCATGGCGGCCATCGCGACCCAAACCATTGCCAGCACGATCGGGAACACCAGTTTGCGCGCTTCCATTTGTCCGTCTCCTCTTCCCCTCGGTGAGCCTTACGGAGAAGTAGTGACAGGATTTCAAGACCGGTTTCAGGCGCTGGCGGCGGCGGTGTCGTCGAGGACCCTGCGCAGATAGGGCAGCATGTACGTGGCCCACTCTTCGTATCCGACGGCGCTCGGATGGAAGCCGTCGGGCGAGAAGATCTCGTTGCGGCCGGGCAGGGCGTTCTTGCTGAATGAATAGAGATCGACCAGCGCGAGCCCGTGCCGCGCGGCAGTGGCGGCGATGTGCTCGTTGAACATCTCCAGCCGGTTCTCGTAGATGGCGCGCGGCACCACGGCAGCAACCGCGGGCGCCAGCGCCAGGTCGGGCAGGTTGGCGATCAAGATGCGCGGACAGCGCGCCTTGAGCGGCCCGACGATCTCTTCCAGGTTCAAGGCGAAGGCTTCGTCGGGAACCTGCAGGCCCACGTCGTTGATGCCGATGCCGATGGTCGCCACCGCCGGCGACTCCTTCAGCGCGCGCGGCAGCTGCTCGGAGAGCACGTCGGCCGAGGTGGCGCCGCTGCGGCAAAGATTCATCAGCTGCAAGTCGGAGCGGCCGAGCATGCGCAAGAGCCGCTGCGGGTAGCCTCCACCCGAAGCAGCTCCCACGCCCACGCCTGTCGAGTCGCCGAGCGCCAGGAAGATCGATTGCGTCACGCCCGCAACATAAACACTGGTCCGCGCAGCCCCAAGCGCCCGGGTCAGTTAGATTGCGCGATATGGCACACCCGCTCGCCGGCAAGAAGGCTCCCAAGGAAGTGCTCATCAACGTCGCCAGGCTGCGCGGCCTCTACTACGACGAGAGGCCAGATCCGAAGGAGGCCACGCAGCGGGTGGCGTTCGGCACCAGCGGCCACCGCGGCACGGCGCTCAAGCGCGCCTTCAACGAAGCCCACATCCTCTGCATCACGCAGGCGGTCTGCGAGTACCGCAAGGCGCAGGGCACCACCGGCCCCATGTACGTCGGCAAGGACACGCACGCGCTCTCCGATCCCGCGCAGGAGACGTGCCTCTCGGTGCTGGCGGCCAACGGCGTTTCGGCGCTCTGGTCCAGCGGCGCGACGCCGACGCCGGTCATCTCGCACGCCATCCTCACTTACAATTTGAAGAAGACCTCGGGCCTCTCGGACGGCATCGTCATCACGCCGTCGCACAACCCGCCCGAGGACGGCGGCATCAAGTACAACCCGCCCAACGGCGGCCCCGCGGACACCTCGGCGACGGGCTGGATCGAGAAGCGCGCCAACGAGCTGCTGGCCAATCCGGACGCGGTGAAGCGCATCGCGGTGGCCGGCTCGCGCTATGACTTCATCACGCCGTACGTGCGCGACTTGCGCAACGTCGTCGATCTCGAGCCTGCGCGCGGGCTCAAGCTGGGCGTCGATCCGCTGGGCGGGTCCAACCTGGACTATTGGGATCCGATCGCGGCCGAGTACGGCCTGGACATCACGGTGGTGAACCGCGCGGTCGACCCGACCTTCTCGTTCATGACCTTGGACTATGACGGCAAGATCCGCATGGATTGCAGCTCGCCCTATGCGATGGCTTCGTTGGTCGCGCTGAAAGACAAGTTCCAACTGGCCTTCGGCAACGACACCGACAGCGACCGGCACGGCATCGTCGCGCCCAGCGTGGGCCTTTTGAATCCAAACCACTACTTATCGGTCGCTATCAACTACCTCTTCCAGAATCGCAGCTGGTCCGCCGGAGCGGCGGTCGGCAAGACGCTGGTCTCCAGCGCTTTGATTGACCGCGTCGCCGCCAAGATCGGGCGGAAGCTGCGCGAGGTGCCGGTGGGGTTCAAGTGGTTCGTCGACGGGCTCCTCGACGGCTCGCTGGGCTTCGGCGGCGAAGAGAGCGCGGGCGCCTCGTTCTTGCGCAAGGACGGCAGCGCCTGGTCCACCGACAAGGACGGCATGATCATGGACCTGGTCGGCGCCGAGATGCTGGGGCGCACCGGCAAGGATCCGGGAGTGCTCTACCAGGAGCTTTCGAAAGAGCTGGGCGCGCCCATCTACACGCGCATCGACGCGGCAGCGACGCCGGCGCAGAAGGCAAAGCTGAAGAAGCTCTCGCCCGAAGCGGTGAAGGCTTCGACGCTGGCCGGAGAGCCCATCACCGCGCGGCTGGTGAGGGCTCCGGGCAACGACGCGGAGATTGGCGGCCTCAAGGTGACCACGCAGAACGGCTGGTTCGCGGCGCGGCCTTCGGGCACCGAAGACGTGTACAAGATCTACGCCGAGAGCTTCCGCGACGAGAAGCACTTGCAGACCATCGTGCAAGAGGCGCAAGCCATCGTCGCCGAGGCGCTGAAGTGAGGGCGCTCTTCGCAGCGCTGCTCTTGAGCTTCGCCGCGCAAGCCCAGGAAGTCGTGGTGCTGGTGCGGCACGCGGAGAAGGTCGACGAGTCGAAGAACCCAAAGCTCTCTACGGCCGGCGAGGCGCGCGCGAAGGCGCTGGCGGCGAAGTTGAAGGACGCCGGCATCACCTCCATCTGGACCAGCGAATTCATCCGCACGCAAGAGACCGCGAAGCCGCTGGCGGACGCGCTGGGACTGACTTTGAAGGTGCACCCCGCCAAGGATTCGAAAGGCCTGATCGAGCTGCTGCGCAAAGAGGGCGGCAGAGCTCTGGTCGTCGGTCACTCCAACACCGTCGGAGAGATAGCCCGCATGTACGGCGGGAAGGTGGAAGACCTACGCGACGACGAGTACGACGCGCTCCTGGTGGGCGCCGCAAAGGGCGAAGGTTTTACTTTCGTCAAGCTGCGGCAGTAAGCGTGGCGCGGGCCGCGGCTCTGCCCTAGAGTCGCCGCCATGGCCTTCGACCCCAACGCCTCCTTCGGCAAGTCCCTCTTCTTCGGCGAGATTCTCGAGGATCAGCTCTTCCCGTATCCGGAGATGCCGCGCGATCAGGCAGAGCTGGTCATGCCCATCTGCGATTCGATCGACAAGTTCATGTCGGGCATCGACAGCCGCAAATACGATCGCGAAGGAGAGTTTCCGCCCGAGGTGATGCAGTCGTTGCGCGACATCGGCCTCTTCGGGCTCATCGTCCCCGAGGAGCACGGCGGCCTGGGTCTCTCGAACACCGGCTATGCGCGCATCATGCAGCAGCTGGCCAGCTGGGACGGCTCGGTGGCGGTGACGCTGGGCGCGCACTCGTCCATCGGCTTCAAGGGTTTGCTGCTCTTCGGCACCAGCGCCCAGAAGGCGAACTATCTGCCGCGGCTGGCCACCGGCGAGATGATCGCCGCCTTCTGCCTCACCGAGCCCGGCTCCGGCTCCGACGCGTTCTCCATCAAGACCAACGCGAAGCTCGACGGCGATTCCTACGTGCTGAACGGCCAGAAGCTCTGGATCACCAACGGCGGCATCGCCGACTTCTTCACCGTCTTCGCCAAGACCACGCCCGACACGCCGGGACAGAAAGGCAAGATCACCGCCTTCATCGTCACGCGCGATCTGGGCGGCGTCACGCACGGGCCGCACGAGGACAAGATGGGCATCCGCGCGTCGAACACGACGGCGGTCTACTTCGACAACGTGCGCGTGCCCAAGGCCAACATCCTCGGAGAAGAGGGCAAGGGCTTCAAGGTCGCGATGAGCATCTTGAACCACGGGCGCACCGGCCTGGGCGCGGGCGCGGTCGGCGGACAGCGCAGCATCTTGAAGCGCGCCATCGAGCACGCCAACGAGCGCAAGCAGTTCGGCCGGCCCATCTCTTCCTTCGGCAAGGTGAAGGAGAAGCTGGGCCGCATGGCGACGAACTTATACGTGAGTGAGTCGCTCTGTTACCTGGTCGCTTCCACCATCGACAAAGGCGGCGTCGACTATTCGGTCGAAGGCGCGGCCACCAAGGTCTTCAACTCGGAGGCGCTCTACAGCGCGGCCGACGAGGCGCTGCAGATTGCCGGCGGCATGGGCTTCATGCGCGAGCAGCCGTATGAAATGGCCACCCGCGACGCGCGCATCAACCGCATCTTCGAGGGCACGAATGAGATCTTGCGGCTCTATATCGGACTCACCGGCTTGCAGAAGCCCGGCGAGTATCTGAAGGGCCTGGGCAAGGAGCTTTCGCACTCGCTGAGTGATCCGATCAAAGGCTTCGGTTTGATTCGCGAGTATGCGGTGCGCAAGGCGAAGCAGACGGTGCCGTACGGGCGCACGCAGATCAGCAAGGCGCACGAGTCGATGCGCGAGCAGGTGGCTTATGTCGAGGACGCCGTGCAGGGGCTGGCGGCGCTCTGCGAGACGGTGCTGCGGCGGCACGGGCGGGACGTGGTCGAGCAGCAGTTCGCGACCAGCCGCATCGCGGACGTGGCCATCGACTTGCTCGCGCTCTGCGCGACGATCGCGCGGACGAGCGCGCTGATCGAAAAGCGCGGGGTCGAGAAGTGCACCAACGAATTGAACATGACCTTCGCGTTCTATTCGGATGCGCGCCGGAGGGTCCGCGCCAACTTACGGGCCGGCAGCGGGCGCAACAACGACGAAGAGATCAAGTCGGTGGCCGACGCGGTGATCGCGTCGGGCAAGTACGACAACGACATCCTCAAGCCGTAGGGCCGCCGGGCTTCTCGGTGCCGTGAGCCCGTTGCTTTTGCGGCGTTGGTTTTGGTGGTCCGGCGGTGTTCTTCGCTACCGGCGGAACAGCGGCGGACTCATTGCTGCTTTTTTGCTGTCCGTGAGGGGGTTTGTTGTCGGTTTGTAGAGTTATTGTCGATCGCCGAGTTGGACGGTGGGCGTTGGGCTGGTTTCTGCTGACGCGCGCGACCTTGGATTCGCCTCTCATGGTGCGGCGCTTTTGATGCGTTGGGGTCTTGACATTCGTTCAGTTGTCGAGTATTATTCCCCAATCATGATGAAGCCGCGACAGTTGGAGTTTGAGTTGCCTTCTCATGGAGGCAGGCGGCGGGGGGCCGGGCGGAAGGTGAAGGGCAAGAAGGCGTTGGTCGGGCACAAGGCGCGGCCCAGGTTCGGCAAGGTTACGCCGGCGCACGTGACGTTGAAGGTCCTGCCTGACGTGCCGAGCTTGCGGGCATCGCGGAGGTTTGCGGCGATCCGGAAGTGCTTCGGTACCGCGCGCGGACAGCATGGTTTGCGGCTGGTGGAGTTCGCGGTGATGGGTGATCATCTGCATTTGGTGGTCGAGGCCGACGACGACCGGGCGCTGACGCGGGGAATGCAGGGTCTCGCCATTCGCGTGGCGAGGGCGGTGAACAAGGTGGTGGGGCGCGGTGGGCGGGTGTTTGCGGACCACTACCATTCGCACTTGTTGCGGTCGCCGGCGGAGCTGGTGAACGCGATCAAGTACGTCCTCGGCAATGCGCGGCATCACTACGCGGAGGCCGGGCCGGACGCGTGCTCGTCCGGTGTTTCCGGAGCGTTGGAGCTGTTGGTGTTGCCGACGGGGTGGTTGCTGCGCGAAGGGTGGCGGCGAGCGCGGGGGCGCAATCGGGTCGTGCCGAGTCTCTTTCGAGCTCGGGACGGGACGGCGCCGGGATGCGGCGCCGCCTCGTTTTGAGACAGCCTTGGGAAGCCGAGGGGGCGTTACGGGGGAACTGGAAGTTCCCCCGTCCTCGGCAGGTGAAGCAATTACAGCGAGAGGACGCCGGTGCGGATGAGGTAGGCCATCTGCGCGCGCTGGCCAGAGTCGAGGAGCGCGTGGATCTTGCCCATGGCCTTCACCACCGCGTCGCGCAGCCGTTCGCCGCTCTTGACGCGAAGGTCACCGCCCTCTTTGGCGCGCGCCTCGTCGAACTTCTCGAGGCCCAGCGCGTCGGCGAACGCGGAGACCGTGCGGCGGTCGTCCACCGCGGCCTGGGCGCGCTCGGTCTTCAGCTCGTCGAGAATCTTGGCGAGCTCCGAGACCTGCTCTTCGTTGAGGTTGAGCTTGTAGGCGAGAAACCGCAGCGGCCGGCGGACTCCGAAAGAGCCCCCGTCGCCAAAGTCATCTCCTGAGCCTGGGCCGTGTCCGTGCCGTCCGCCGAAGCGCCGGCCGCCTTCAAAGCCGCCTTCGGGGTGCGCGCCATCGCCTTCGTCGCAGCCGTGGTGCCTGCGGGCGTGCTTCAACCACCACATCATTCCTGGGTGCATTCTGTTCTCCAACTCGCCGAGGCTTTCGCGCCCGGCGGGGATTCATGTCGTGGGCGAAATGCCTCACGACAGTGCGAACCTAACGCCAGGGCCGGGCTTGTCAACCCAAGCGGAAGGCCGCGCCCAGCCCGGCGCCCAATTCCTCAGGCGTAATGCGGCCATCGCCGTTCAGGTCGATGGCGTCGAAGACCGCGTCCGCGCCCGCCCACTCCTCGCGGGTGATGAAGCCGTCGCCGTCCAGATCGAAGACGCGGAACAGATCGCGCGCGGCGTCCGACGAGTCGCCGTTGAGCTTCTCCAAGAGCAGCGCCTCGAGCGAGACGAGCGCCTTGGTGAAGCCGTCGATGCCCTCCTGCAGCTTCTCCTTTGCCATCCGATCTTTCTCGTGTTCGGCGCGGAAGATCTGCTCGTTCATCGGAAGGGGCGGCGCGTCAGACGCTTTCGCAGGATTGAGCTTGCGCTCCAGATCCCCGCCATACGACGCCAGCTCGGCGAGCAATTTTGGAGCGATGGTCAACAGATCGCACCCCGCCAGCTCGAGGATCTCGCCCAGGTTGCGGAAGGATGCGCCCATCACCTCCGTGCGGTAGCCGTACTTCTTGAAGTAGTCGTAGATGCGGGTGACCGAGACGACGCCCGGGTCCTCCTCTGGCGCATATTCCTTCTTGCCGGTGTCCTTCAAATACCAATCGAGAATGCGGCCGACGAAGGGCGAGATGAGCGTCACCTTGGCCTCCGCGCACGCGATCGCCTGGTGCATGCCGAAGAGCAGGGTGAGGTTGCAGTGAATCCCTTCCGTTTCCAGCTTCTCGGCAGCGCGGATGCCCTCCCAGGTGGAGGCGATCTTGATCAGGATGCGGTCGCGCGTGGCCCCGGCTGCTTCATAGAGCCCCATGAGGAAGTGCGCTTTGTCGATGGTCTTCTGGGTATCGAAAGAGAGCCGCGCGTCCACCTCGGTCGAGACCCGGCCGGGGACGATCTTCAAGATGCGCAGCCCGAACTCGACCGACAGCCGGTCGACCGCCAGCCGGACGATCTCCTCGCGACTCGCGCCCTTGCCGCACTCTCGACGCGCCCAGTCGAGCGCCGCGCGGACGACCTCCTGGTACTCGGGCATCTGCGCCGCGGCGGTGATCAACGAGGGGTTGGTGGTGGCGTCGCGCGGGGTGAACTTCTGTATGGAATGGATGTCGCCTGTATCCGCGACGACTACCGTCATTGTTTTCAGCTGTTCGAGAAGCGTCATGGGCTTGGATTCCTTTTGGGCCAAAAGATACTCTCGAACGCAAAGCGAATGTAGATTCCCGTGGCGATGATCAACCTGCACGACATTCTGGATAAGTCGCGTTCGTCCGGGCAGAAGCTTGCCCCGGGCGAGGCGTCGGTCTTGTTCGCGGCCGCTGTGAGGCTCGCGTCGACGTCCGGGTCCACGCTGCGCTCGCGCCTGCTGGAGATCGACGAGCTGGGCGGACTGCACCTGCTGCCGTTCGACGAGACCGAGCGGCGCGAGAGCGAACCCTCCTATCTGGCGCCCGAGCTGCTCGGCTCCGAGCCGCCGCGGCGCAGCGAGCCGCGCGTGCAGGTCTATGCCGCGGGCGCGCTCGGGTATGAGCTGCTGATTGGAAAGCCGGCGCCGCAGCGCACGCCCGGTCCGGAGCTGAATGGTGCGCTGGGCGACATCGTGCGCATGGCGCTGTCTCCTGATCGCCGCGAGCGCTTTGGCGGCCTGACGGAGTTGCTCGACGCGCTGGAGAGCGTGCAGGCGCGGCCGCCCGCCGAGGGCGAGCGCAATATCCTGGCCTCGATGCGCAATCGCCTCGCCAAGCCGGCGCTGGAGAAGGAGGCGCTGGCGCGGCTCATCGAGAAGGTGTCGTCGCTGGAGCAGCAGCTGGGCAAGGTGCAGGGCAGGGCCGATTCGCTGCAACAGAGCATCGACCACTTCGAGGACGGGCAGCGCAGGCTGCAGGAGCGCAAGCCGCCGTCGGTGGTGGTGCCGGCGTTCTTTGCCGGAGTGCTGGGCGCCGCGGCCGTGCTGGGCGCGGGTTTCGCCCTGGGGCTGGTGGTGCCCGAGCATCCGTCGCGCCCGGTCGCGCAGCAGCGGGAGCCGGCCCCGGCGCCGAAAGCCGCCGAAGCCATTCCCGCGCCCAAGCCTTCGGAAGCCGCTCCGGAGCCCGTGCCTTTGCCGGTGAAGACTGCGGCCGTTCCAGCCGATGCGGGTGCGGTCGCTGCCGCCGCTCAGCCGCCGGCAGCCGCTGCGGTTCCAGACGTAAGCGCCACCCAGGTCCCGCGAGAGGCGCCGCTGCCGCTCCCCGCCGCCGAAGCTCCGCGCGCGGCTGAAGCCCCCCGCGCCTCCGCGCCGGTCGCCGAAGCTCCGCGCGCTTCCACGCCCGCCGCCGAAGCTCCGCGCGCCTCTACGCCCGCCCGCGCGCCGCCTCCGAAGCGGCTGCCCATCTCTCCCGGCGCCATGACCCACGCCGTCGCGCTCTCGCAGGTGCACCGCGGCGAATCGGCGCTCGAGCACGGCCGCGCCGACGATGCGCTCTCCAGCTTCCGCGGCGCCCTCGACAACGAGCCAGGCATGGCCGTGGCCTACCGCGGCTTGGGAATGGCCTACGCCGTTCAGGGCAACGACCAGCAGGCGCTGCAGGCCTACGAGAAGTATCTGCAGCTCTCGCCGGGCGCGTCCGACGCGGCCGACATCCGCCGCTCGATGTCCGAGCTGAAAGAGCGCGGGAAGCTGGGCGAAGCGAAGTAGCGCTGGTACAGTCGACTCATGCCCGTGACTGGGAGAGGTCTTCCGCTCCGTCCGACGCTCGTCACCGGCGTCATCGGGCTCATCCTCATTGCCGCGGGCGCGGTCGGGCTGTCGGCGTACCTGTCCAGCCGGCGCGTGGTCTCGCATCTCTGGCACGAGTTCGCCGACGAGATCGGCGCGTACACCACGCAGCGCGCGCTGCGCTATCTGGAGCCCGCGCAGCCCGCGGTCGCGCTCGAGCAGCGGCTTGCGGCGGAGAAGAAGCTGGACCCGAACGATCGCTTCGCGCTGCTGCAATACTTCCACGCCGTGCTGCTGGCCAACCCGACCTTCACCTGGGTTTCGTATGGCAGCGCCGACGGCGCATATATCTCTTCCTTTCGAAATGGCCCCGGAGACATCCAGGAGACGCTGCGCGAGCAGACGCCGAAGGGCACGCGCTGGCGCGACTTCGCGCTGCAGCACGACGGCACCTGGAAGACGCTGCGAGACGAAATCCAAAGCTACGATCCGCGCACGCGGCCCTGGTATGCCGCCGCTTCGGCGAGCGATCACGGCGTCTGGGTCGAGCCGTTTCTCTTCACCAGCCACCAGCAGCCTGGCTTCATCTATTCGGCGAAGGATCTGGACGGGACAGCCCTGCGCGGCGTCTGGGCCATCCAGTTCGAGGTCGCGGCGCTCTCCGAATTTCTCGCGACGTTGCACATCGGCGATACGGGCCGCGCTTATATCGTGACGCGCAGCGGACTCGTGGTTGGCCATCCGGCAGGACAAACCACCGAGACGATCAATGGGGTGACCGGCATCGCCCACGCCGATCACCATCCAGATCCGATGCTCTCCGGCGCTTGGCAGGCCTTGCAAACGCACAAGCCCGGCACGCGCGGGTTCTCCTTTGGACCTTATCTGGCAATGGTCGCGGAGTTTCCGCCTGAGTCGGGAATCGATTGGCGCGTCATCGGCGTGGTGCCGAAGCTGGAGTACTTCGGCGAGGCGCGGCAGCAGGCCTGGTATGCGGTCTTGATCGGCGCCCTGGCCGCGCTGGTGGCGGCGTTCCTGGGCGCCATCCTCTCCTCGCGCGTCTCGGAGGCCATGGGCGAGATCAGCGACGAGATGGATCGCGTCGGCCGCTTCGAGCTGAGCCCGCACAAGCTGCAGGCGCAGACCTCGGTGGTGCGCGAAGTGAAAGCCATGGCCGACTCGACCGAGCGGATGAAGTCTTCGCTGCGCTCGTTCGGCCGCTACGTGCCGCGCGAGCTGGTGCAGGACCTGCTGCTCTCGGGCCGCGAAGCGGTGCTGGGCGGAGAGAAGCGGGTCATCACCACGCTCTTCCAGGACATCGCCGGCTTCACCACGTTGTCCGAGACGATGGAGCCCGACGAGCTGGTGACGACGCTGGGCGAATACTTCAAGGACATGAGCGAGCTCGTCCGCGGCAACTACGGCACGGTCGACAAATACATCGGCGACGCGATCATGGCTTTTTGGAACGCGCCGCGGTCCAACGATGCGCACGCGCTCTTCGCCTGCCGGGCCGCGCTGGCCATGCGCAATCACCTGCGCGAGATGCAGACGCAGTGGGCGGCGCAGGGCAAGCCGCTCATCGCCGCGCGCATTGGAATCAACACGGGCGAGGCGGTGGTCGGCAACATCGGGTCGCCCGAGCGGATGAACTACACGGCCATGGGCGACGCGGTGAACATCGCCAGCCGGCTGGAAGGTCTCAACAAGCAGTACGGCACGGACATCGTCCTCGGCGAGATGACCGCGAAGATGGTCGAGGGCCGCATGATCCTGCGGCCCATCGACTGGGTGGCGCTGAAGGGCAAGGGCCGCGCGGTCCTGGTGCACGAGCTGATCGGCGAAACCGGCAAGGTCGGCGCCGACGACCTGCGCACCGTCGCGCTGCACCGCGAGGCGCTGGACCTCTATCGCAACCGCGACTTCACGGTCGCCGAAGCGCGCTTCATGGAAGTGCACGCCGCGTTCCGCGACCCGGCGTCATTGAAGATGGCCAGCCGCTGCAAGGAGTACGTCGCCGAGCCGCCGCCCGCGGACTGGAACGGCTCCTACACCATGACCGAGAAGTAGCTCGCGAGGCGTTGACAGTTCATATCGTAGACGATATATATCTGTCTCGTGAAGATCGTCTTCTACAAGACGGCGGGCGGTGCGAGCCCGGTCGAAAAATATCTCGTTGAGTTGAGCTCGAGAGAGCGTGCTGCCGTGCTTGAAGCGTTGAAGGCGATCGAGATCTCGGGGCTACAAGCCCCGGGGGTGAAGACTCGCCAGGTCAAAGGAAAGTTGTGGGAGGTCAAAGCTTCGCAGCAGCGGGTGTTCTACGTAGTGGTGGTTGGCGGCGACATGGTCTTGCTTCACGCCGGGAAGAAAGAAGGTCAGAAAGCCGATCGGCAGGATTTGGAAACGGCCAGTTTGCGGTTTCGAGATGTCACGGGAAAGAAGCCCTGAGGGGCCGCGGGAGTCGATAATGGCGAAGAAAAAGAATCCTTACGTTGGCCGGAGTCTCGACGAATTCATCGAAGAACAGCGGGTCAAGGATCCGGAGTTTCGTGCCGAATTCGACCGGTTGCAGCTTGCACGCACGCTGAAGGAACTTCGTGAAAAGAAGAAGATGAGTCAGGGCAAGCTCGCGGAGCTGGCGGGCACGAAACAGCCCAACATCGCGCGGCTTGAGAGCGGCAAAGTGATTCCAAAGCTCGACTTCTTGGAGAAGGTCGCGCGCGCGCTTGGCGGACGACTCGACGTCCGCATCGTCGAGGGAAAATCACAAGCTTGAAGTTGCTTATTGGGTTGCGGCGAAGGTGTCGCAGTCTTTCAGGTTGCCAGATTGCATTCCGCGGCCGAACCAGTGCGCGCGCTGCTCGGCCGAGCCGTGCGTGAAGGACTCCGGGTGCACCTGGTGCCCGGTCATCTTGGCGATGCGATCGTCACCGACTGAAGCGGCTGCTTTCAAACCCTGCTGCGCCTCGCCCGGATCGAGCAGGTTTCTCTGCGCCGCGTTGTGGCCCCAGATGCCCGCGAAGCAGTCCGCCTGCAGCTCGACTTTGACCGACGTGGCCGGCCCGCCGCCCTGGACCTTCTGCGTGATGCCCAGCTCGTCCTGCAGGTGATGGCCGAGCTCGTGCGCGATGACGTACGCCTGCGCGAACTCGCCGGGCGCGCCAAACCGCTGCGCCAGCTCTTTGTAGAAGCCCAGGTCGATGTAAACCTTTTGATCGCGCGGGCAGTAGAAGGGGCCCATGCCGGACTCGGCGGCGCCGCAGCCCGACTGCACCTGGTCCCAGAAGAGCACCAGCTTCGCGTCCTGCCACTTGTTGGGCAGCGTGTGTCCCCAGAAGTGCTGGACGTCGTCGAAGGCCGAGATGGCGATCTTCTCCGGCCCCGCCTCGGCCGCCTTGCGCTGCTGCGCTTGCGGGCTGTTGACGGCGGGCGCGGTGCTCTGCGTTGGCGCGCCGCTGCTGCCGCTGCCGAGCAAAGCGAAGAGATTGGTCTTGAAGACCAGGCTCAGGATGCCGACGACAATGAACCCGCCGACGCCCAGATGGATGCCGCCAATGCCTCCGCCGCCTCCACCACCGCCGCTGCTGCCGCGGTCATCCTCGACATTGCTCCTGTCCGAGTCATCATTCCCAAAGCGCATCCCGCCAATCTGGACGCGAAACGCCTCTCGAGCAACCTCGCGCTTTTTTTCACCGCGAAGGCGCGAAGCACGCGAAGAAATGCCAAAAAAAAATTGTTTTGTTTTCCTTCGCGACCTTCGCGTTCTTCGCGGTGAAAAATTCTAAAGCATGGGGAGGAATTGCGTTGCGAACGCTGGGCCGCGGGCTTCGTCTTCGTGCTTGAAGAAGACGTAGGCGTCTGGCGGGACGAGGGACGCCCACTTGCGCAGCGCGGCTTCGTCGTAGTCGAGACGGCGGAGACGGAAGTAGGCCCATGGCGCGGTGAAGATGGGCGGGGTCGCCAGGTCTTCGCTCTCGGCGATGCAGAGCGCGGCGCCGAAGTCGCGCAGCGCAGCCCAAGTCTCTTCGTTGAACCAGCTCTCGTGGCGGAATTCGAATGCGGCTTTCAAATCTCTCGGCAGGCCGGCGAGGAACTCGCGCAG